>NZ_JANJFJ010000218.1:0-7239 GCF_024626565.1 Microbacterium sp. zg.Y909 | reverse complement strand
GCGCCGGCGGGGACATCCTTGCGGATGACGGCACCCGCACCGGTTTTCGCGCCATCTCCGATCCTAACCGGCGCGACGAAGACGTTGTGCGAGCCGGTGTGCACTTCGTCGCCGATTTCTGTGCGGTGCTTGGCGATGTCGTCGTAGTTCGCCGTGATCGCACCGGCGCCGAGGTTCACCCCGCTGCCGATGGTCGTGTCGCCGATGTACGACAGGTGCGGCACCTTGCTGCCTTCGCCGATCGTGGAGTTCTTGGTCTCGACGAACGTGCCGATCTTGCCGCGGTCTCCGAGGTACGTGCCGGGCCGCAGGTACGCGAACGGGCCCACCGTCGCGCCCGCACCGATGACGGCGAGGGTCGCGTCGCTGCGGCTGATCGTGGCATCCTCCCCCACTTCGCAGTCCACCAGGCTCGTGTCGGGTCCGATGACCGCGCCGGAGGCCACGGACGTGGCACGCAGGATGTGCGAGCCGGGGAGCACGGTCACGTCGGGGGCGAGGGTCGCGGTGACGTCGATCCAGGTCGTGGCGGGGTCGAGGATCGTCGCCCCCTCGAGCTGCCAGCGCCGCACGACACGGGCATTGAGCGTGCGTGCGGCGTCGGCGAGCTGCACGCGATCGTTGACGCCGAGGGCGCTGGCGGCGTCGGGGGCGGTGACGGCGGCCACGGGCGCGTCGTCGGCGCGGAGAAGCCCGATGACGTCGGTGAGGTACATCTCGCCCTGGGCGTTGTCGGTGCCCACCCGCACCAGCTGCGCGCGCAGCGCGTCGGCGCGGAACACGTAGACGCCGGCGTTGATCTCGGTGACGGCGGCCTCGGCGTCGCTGGCATCCTTCTGCTCGACGATGCGCGCGACGGCGCCGGTCGAATCCCGGATCACCCGGCCGTAGCCGGTGGCGTCGTCGAGCACGGCGGTCAGCAACGTGGCCGCGGCGTGGGAGGCCCGGTGCACCTCGACCAGGTGCGCCAGGGTTTCGGCTTCGAGCAGCGGCACGTCGGCCGAGAGCACCAGCACGTCGCCGGTGAAGCCGTCGAGCCGGTCGAGGGCCACCTGCACGGCCCGCCCGGTGCCGGGCACGTCGTCCTGGTCGACGATGTGCACGTCGGGGCCGATGCCGGCCACGGCGTCGGCCACCTGGTCGCGCTCATGACGCACGACGACGAGCACCTGTGCCGGGCCGAGGTCGCGGGCGATGTCCAGCACGTGCCCGATCAGCGGACGCCCGCCGATGCGGTGCAGCACCTTCGGAAGCTTCGACTTCATGCGGGTGCCCTGGCCCGCGGCGAGCACGATGACGGCGAGTGCGTTGTCTGTCATGCTCCGCCGCCAGGATTCGAACCTGGGCCTAACAGCTCCAAAGGCTGTCGTGCTGCCGTTACACCACGGCGGACCGTCGTCCCGCAGGACGACGTGACAAGTCTGCCAGAGGCCCGGTCAGCGGGTGACCGTCACCGCCAGGGTCCTGCTCGAGGTCGTGCCAGCGGCATTGACGAATTCGACCCGGTACAGGTGCGTGCCCCGTGCGGCACCCGCCACCTCCAGCCGCGCGCTCTGCGACCACGGTGTGCGCGGTTCGAGCGTCCCCTCCGCCACGAGGGCACCGTCGGCGAAGAACCGGTAGCCCGTCGAGTTGGTCCCCCACCACATGTCGGCGGTCACGGTGTAGCGCCCATCTCGATCCCAGTTGTCGTGCCGCAGCACCGGGGTGCCCGGCGACGCGTCGGTCACCGTGACGGTCACCGACCGCGTCGCGGTGACGCCCGAGGCGTTGACGATCTCGCCCGTGTAGACGTACCTGCCGTCGCGGCGGCTGGTGATCGGCACTGCCGCCGTCTGCGCGGCGGTGCCGCCGTAGACGAGGGGCTGCACGGCGACGAGCGCACCGTTCTCGTACAGCCGGAACGACGAGCCGTTGACACCCCACCACAGGTTCATGCGCACGGTGTAGTCGCCGTCGCGCAGGCCGTTGTCCCACCCGTTGTCGTGCGACAGCGTGCCGACGGCAGGGGCGGATGTCGACGCGTCGGCGTCGCGGCGCACCAGCAGCGACGTCGCCTCGGCCAGCTGCACCCGCGCAGCGGCGACCGCCTCGGGAGTCGGCCACTGCGCGGCCACCACGACATCGGCGACCGCGACGGCTTCGGCCAGCGCCTCCCACGAGGCGGCGGTGTGCGCGCCGGGGTCGAGCACCCGCGCGCCGGCGATGTCGGCCGCAAGACCCGACGTGTCGGTCCGCTCCCCCGCACGCACCAGCCGCAGGTCGTCCACGGTGCCCCACGCACCCGCGGTCAGCGCGCCACGGATGCCGACGGTGAGCGTCTCACCCTCGGCCACGGTGAACGGCGCGGTCGTCGCCGTTGCGAACGCCTGCCAGCCGTCCAGCGCCAGCGGCGCGGCCTGCATGCCGGACGCGGTGACGGCGGTGACTTCCAGCACGTCGCCGGGTGCCTCGCCGTCGCCCTGCGCGGTCGCCGAGAGGGCGTAGGTGCCTGGCGCGATGCCGTCGATCTGCTGCGTCACCTCGAACCCGTACGCGGCGTCGTTCCAGAAGCTCACCGCTCGCGTGCCGTTCGCGGCATCCGCGGTATCGGCGATCGCGGCCCCCGTCCCCGAGACGGTCCACGCCGACCCGTCGCCCTCGAACCCGCCGTCGAGCACCCAGGCGCGCTCGGTGACGGTGATGAGGGCGACGGCAGCGGCACCCTCCGCCGCGCCCGGCACGGTGTAGACGCCGGGCCCGGCGATCCACCGCACGGCGTCGGACCACGTCACGGGTACCTCGTCGACGATGCCGTTCCAGGCGGTGCGACGCACGGTGGCGGGCAGCGTGATCTCCGCGCCCTCCTCGATGGTCACCTCGACCGGGGACACGACGGCAGCCGGCACTGCTCCCACCGGCTCGAGGGCAGCGAGCGCGTCTTCGACCAGGGCCAGTGCGTCGGCGACCTGCGCGGCGGTCGGTGCCACGGCGCCCCGCACGACCTCAGCGATCTCGAGGGCGGCATCCAGCCCTGCCAGCGACTGCGGGGTGGCCACCGCGCGGTCGACGGCCGCGGCACGGGCCACAGCGTCATCGAGCGCGGCGGTGTCCGCGCCGGCTTCGGCGGCCGCGGCCAGCACGAGGTCGTCGAGGGTCCCCCAGGCGCCGCCAGCAAGGTCGGCGCGCACCGTAACGGTGAGGGTCTCGCCCTCGGCGATCGTGACGACGGACGTCGTCGGCTCGGACCAGACACGCCAGCCCGAGAGGGCGAACGGCTCCTCCGCGGCATCCCCTGCCGAAGACGAGAGCTGCAGCGTGACGCCTCCGCTGCCCTCCCCGTCGCCCTGGAGCGCGCCCGAGGCGGTGTAGTCCCCCGCCGGCAGACCGGAGACGGACTGCGAGAGGGTGAAGCCGTAGGCATCCGCCGCGTAGAAGTGTCCCGAGCGGGTGCCGCTGCGGGGATCGTCGGACGCACGGAGCGTGAGCGCCCCGGAGCTCTGCCACATCGACAGGTCGGCGTCTTCGAACCCGGGGTTGCGCAGGTGATTGACCGCCTGCACGGTGACCGTGGCCACCGTGGCGTGCCCGGACGCGGTGACGCCGCTCACGCGGTACACGCCGGGTCCGGTGATCCAGTCCGCGGCATCCGACCACGTCACGGGATCCTGCTCGACGGACCCGTCGTTGTAGGTGACCGCCACCGCGTCCGGCAGGGCGAGGTCATCGCCGTCCTGGCGCGTGATCATCGGCTGCTCGACAGAGCTGACCTCTCGCGGAGCGGTGGCGCCGGTGCGCGCGTAGCGGAACGTCTGCAGCGATTCCAGGGGCGTGCCGTCGAAGGCGAAGAGGGCCTGGTTGTCCCACGCCGAGCCGCCGTACCACTGGCCCGCGTCGTCGGGGTCGTACTCGCCCGCGGCACTGGTGGCCCACCCAGAGCCGAACCTCTCCCACAGCTCGCGGTTGCGCTCGAGCTGCGACGGCGGCCCCACCGGCAGCCAGGCCGGCTCCCAGTAGAAGACGCCGATGCCGGCATCGCCGACGTCGACCACGGCCTGGATGACGTCGCGCAGTGCGGTGGCCTGCCCCTGCACGCTCACCGGGTAGGCGGTCGCCTCGGAGGGCAGATCGATCACGTTGCCGTGACCGTCGCCGTCTTCGAGCGTGTACGCCCAGGACGTCTCGGCCACCATGACCTGCTTGCCATGCGTGTCGGCGACGTCTCGCAGCACCGTGGTGAGGTTGTCGAGCGTGCCGTGCCAGAACGGGTAGTACGACGAGGCGAACACGTCGTAGTCGACGCCGCGGTCGGCCAGTTCCCTGGCGTAGCCGGCATAGCGGCCGGCGGTCTCGGGGTTGGTGAAGTGCACGACCACCTTCGCGTCGGGAACGGCGGAGCGCACAGCGGCGGAGCCGGCGGAGAACACCTGCGCCATGCCGTCCCAGCCGGTGAGGCCCGCCACGGCCCCGTTGGTTTCGTTCCCGATCTGCACCATGCGGACGTCGACGCCCGCGGCGACGAAGTCGGCGAGCGCCTCGGCCGTGAACTCGCCGACGGCGTCGGCGGTCTGCTCGGCGGTGAAGCCCTCCCACGCCTTGGGAGCGTGCTGCTTGGCAGGGTCGGCCCAGAAGTCGGAGTAGTGGAAGTCGACCAGGACACCGAGGCCGGCCGCCGTGGCACGCTCCCCGATCTCGACCGCGCGGGCGACATCGTTGTCGCCGCCGCCGTACCCGTTGCCGGCTGCATCGAACGGGTCGTTCCACACGCGCACGCGCACGTCGGTGATGCCCGCGTCGGCGAGCACGTCGAAGAGGTCGGCCGGCGCACCGGCGGTGTCGCGGAAGACCACGCCCGATTGCTCGAGCGCGATCGCCGAGGAGACATCGGCGCCGGCGATGAAGTCCGCCGGCATCCCCTCGACCTTGGGCACCACGATCCCCGCTTCGACCGGACCGTCGTCGGCGGCGGCGGGAAGGGCGACGCCGCTCGCCACCAGCACGAGCGCCGCGGCCGCCGCTGCGCCGCGCATCCACCTGTTCGACCCGCGTGCGCGCACGACTGCTCCGATCTCCGTTGACGGATGACTTTCTGTGACCGGTCACAGTCTTCGCCGCCTGCAGAGGGACTGCCAAGAGGGTGGTGGTCGTCGTTACCGAACCGTGATCGAGGGCGGGGCCGATAATGGGGGGATGGCTCAGCAGACGGACGAGGTCGACCGCATCGTCGGCGCGTGGATGACCCAGCGCCCCGATCTCGACTTCTCCCCGCTGGAAGTGCTCTCGCGGGTCGACCGGCTCTCCCGCCACCTCGACCGGGCACGGCGCGACGCCTTCCGCCGCAGCGAGCTGGAGCCCTGGGAGTGGGACGTGCTGTCGGCACTGCGCCGGGCGGGCGAGCCGTTCCAGCTCAGCCCCAAGCAGCTGCTGCAGCAGACGCTCGTCTCGAGCGGCACGATGACCAACCGCATCGACCGCCTCGTCGCGCGCCGGCTGGTGCGTCGCGAAGCGGACCCTGTCGACGGACGCAGCGTGCTGGTGACCCTCGCCGGCGATGGAAAGACGCGCGTGGATGCCGCGATCACGCGGCTCGTCGACGCTGAGGCGACCCTGCTGGCGTCGCTGTCGCGCAGTGACCGGGAGCGGCTGGCATCCCTGCTGCGCAAGCTGAGCCTCAGCTTCGACGCCTGAGCGTCTGGGACGATGGGAGCATGCCCGTCTCCCCTCGTTCCGTGCGTGACGGCGTCGGTGCGACCCGTCTGCGTGTGCCCACCACGGGCCCGTGGGCGACGATCGCCGACTACGTGCTGGAACGCTTCGAGCACATCGACAGGCAGGTGCTGCACGACCGCATCGACCGCGGCGACGTCGTCGACGCGCAGGGCGTGGCGGTGCGCAGGGACACTCCGCTCGGGACGACGGAGTTCATCTGGTACCACCGTGAGCCGCCTGCGGTCGAGCGCACCGTGCCGTTCGACGAGGAGATCCTGCACATCGACGACGACCTCGTCGTGATCGACAAGCCGCACTTCCTTCCCACGACACCCGGCGGGCGCTTCTTGAACCACACCGCTCTGGTGCGCATGCGGCGGCGGCTGGACAACCCCGACCTCGTGCCCATCCACCGGCTGGACCGCGCCACCGCGGGGGTGCTGATGTTCTCGGCCCGCCCCGCCACCCGTGGCGCCTACCAGTCGATGTTCGAGCGCCGCGAGGTGCAGAAGGTCTACGAGGCGGTCTCGGCCCTGCCCCCGGGAGGGCTGCCTGCCTTTCCGCTGGTCCACCGCAGCCACATCGAGAAGTTCCGAGACAACCTCTGTGTGCAGACCCGGCCCGACCGCGAACCGAACGCGGAGACGCTCATCGAACTCGTGGGCACGGGAACGAGCACCGGCGGCCACGCCGGACTCGAGGTCGTCCACACCCGGCTGCGCCCGCGCACCGGGCGCATGCACCAGCTGCGCGTGCACCTGGCACAGCTCGGTCTCGGCATCCTCGGCGATCGCTACTACCCGGAGCTCCTCCCCGAGACGCCGCAGGACGACCCCGACCGCCCGATGCAGCTGCTGGCGACCCACCTGCGGTTCACCGACCCACTGACCGGACAGCCGCGGGCCTTCACCACCCGTCGCCGGCTCGCCGACGCCCCGCCGCGGGGCTGAGCCGGCCGCGTGACGGCACCGCGGGCGGAGTCCCCAGCCGCGCCGCCTACGCTGGAGGGAACATGGCGCATCTTCTCGGGGCCGAAGCCCTGCATCTCGAATACCCCACCCGTGTCGTCTTCGACGGCGTCTCGATCGGCGTCGATGAGGGCGACCGCATCGGCATCGTCGGCCGCAACGGCGACGGCAAGTCCAGCCTCATGGCGATGCTCGCCGGCCGCGTCATCCCCGACTCCGGGCGTGTGACGGTACGTGGCGGCGTGACCGTCGGCGTGCTCGACCAGGCCGACACCCTCCCCGACGACATCACCGTGGGCGAGGCCATCGTGGGCGACCGCATCGAGCACGAGTGGGCGGGCGACCCGCTCACCCGCGACGTCGTCGCCGGCCTCGCGTCGGACCTGCCGTGGGATGCCGCCGTCGGCACCCTCTCGGGCGGTCAGCGCCGCCGCGTCGCGATCGCGCGCCTGCTGACCGGCGACTGGGACGTGCTCATGCTCGATGAGCCGACGAACCACCTCGACGTCGAGGGCATCTCATGGCTGGCCGAGCACCTGAAGCGCCGCTGGTCGGCGTCGTCGGGGGCCCTCCTCGTCGTCAC
>NZ_JANJFJ010000217.1:0-7302 GCF_024626565.1 Microbacterium sp. zg.Y909 | reverse complement strand
GTCAGCGCCGAGGAGTCGCTCGGCCAGGTGCGCCTGCGCGCCGAGCGCACCGGAGCGCTGCACGACGAGCTGTATCTCGCCAGCGAGACCGACCTTGCCACGATTCTGGGGCACGTCGACGAGGTGAAGCCACAGCTGCTCATCGTCGACTCTGTGCAGACGGTGTCATCGTCGCTGTCCGACGGCATGGCCGGGCACCCCGGGCAGGTGCGCGAAGTGGCATCCACCCTCATCCGCCTGGCCAAAGAGCGCGACCTGCCGGTCATCATCGTGGGGCACGTCACCAAGGACGGGTCCATCGCCGGCCCCCGCATCCTCGAGCACCTCGTCGACGTCGTCTGCCACTTCGAAGGCGACCGGCAGACGTCGCTGCGCTTCGTGCGGGCGTTGAAGAACCGGTTCGGCGCCACCGACGAAGTGGGCTGCTTCGACATGACCGGGTCCGGAATCGCCGAGGTGGCAGACCCCAGCGCGCTGTTCCTCGGGCACGGCTCGCGTGAGGCCGGCACCTGTGTGACCGTGGCCCTCGAAGGCCGCCGCGCCCTGCCCGTCGAGGTGCAGGCGCTGACCATGAAGACCGGGGCCCCCAACCCACGGCGCATCGTCAGCGGCGTCGACGGCGCCCGGGTGGCGATGATCCTCGCGGTGCTCGAGAAGAAAGCCGGCATCACGGTGTCGGATCAGGACGTCTACGTCTCCACCGTGGGCGGTGTGCGGCTCACCGAGCCGGCGGCCGATCTCGCGATCGCACTCGCCGTGGCAAGCGCCGTGCGCGACCGGGCGCTGCCGGCCAAGGTCGCCGCGATCGGCGAACTCAGCCTCGCGGGCGAGATCCGCGCGGTGACCCAGTCCGACCAGCGCCACGGCGAGGCCGCGCGCCTGGGCTATCGCACCGTGCTCGACGCGCGCTGCCGCACCCTGCGAGATGCGTTGCGCGACCTGCCGCGCCTGCACCGGCCCGAACCCGGTGACGAACCCGACTTCTGATCCGGCTCAGTCAGCGGGGGCTGCGGCGTCCAACGCCGCGATGAGATCGGCGGGCGATGCCTGCAGCGGATGCGGCCCGGCGATGTCGAAGAACACCGTGGTGATCTCCTCCTCGTGGGCGCTGAGAAAGGCGCGTAGCCAGGCCGGCGACTGCAGCGCCACCCCGGGGGGCAGGGTCGCCGGCTTGTGGACGGCATCGCTGAACAGCAGCAACGCGACGTCGCCGGTGCGCGGGTCGCGATAGGTCCAGACCTCGCCCACATCGAGCGGGTTGTCGCGCTGGCCGGGCCGCATCAGCGGCACGACCGTCGGCCCGTGGCGCAGCGCGAACGCGATCGCGGCCATGTCCTGCGTCTGCAGTGCGTCCTGCAGCTGCGGGTTGCGAAACTCGGACGGCGAGCGCTTCGCCTTCTTCTTGCCGGCCATTCCCCCAGCCTACCGAGCAAGGGAAAGGGCCCTCTCGGGCCGCCCATTGGGGACTGGGTGACTCGAAAGGGCCCAACGCTCACCGCCGCCGTGATTCCCTCGGTGCGACTCTGGGGAGGGTTGCACTCAACTGCTGGGGACAGCGGGGACGACGTGCGGGAGCTGGGTCCAGAATAGTTCAGGTCCCCCGACGAGGGCTGTCCCCTCTTTGGGGGACATTGGTGAGAAAGCTCTCAGAAGAGACCCGCCGGTCAGTTCAGCTGGAATTGCCGGCTCTCCGACGACTCCACCCCGCCGATCGAGACCTTCAGGTGAAACGACGACCCGCCGCCCGGAGCGGTCTGGCGGTCGACGTCGCCGCACGTCGAGACCGACGAGCGGGTACGGTCCCAGGTGAGCGGGGTGACGCTGGTGACGGTCTGTCCGGCGTCGACGGTGACCGTCTGATCGCTGGGCTCCGTCTGGCAGTCGGTTGAGCGCCACCAGACATCGTCACCGCTGCTGATCGTGAAGGTCTGTGTCGTCGTCCCCACGTTCATCGTGCAGGGGACACCGCCGGTGTTGGTGAGCGAGATCGACAGCTGCGGGTTCTCGCCAGCGGCGTAGGACCCCTTGTCGGTGATGCCGCTGACCTCCACCATGCCGGCCGTGCAGGCGACGGCGGGCGCGGCGTCGCCCTCGGGCGCGTCGGCCCCCGGTTCGGCCTGCGACGCCGTGGGGCTGGGCAGCGGCGTGGCGATGGCGGTGCCGGCGACGGTGCCGGACGGCGACGGCGACGCCGACGGGGTCGGGGCGGAGCGCGGGTCGGTCTGACTCGCGCCGGCGTTCCACGGCTGCCACACCAGCAGCACGATCCCGACGATCACGACGATGACGACCAGCAGCACCGTCAGCCGACGACGGCGGTAGACGGCGGGCGAATGCCTGCGACGGACGGGTTCGGACATGGGTACAAGGCTACGTCGCGGGTGCCGCCACGGCCCGGGGGCGCGCCCGCTACAGCTGCTTGAGCATGCGCGTGTTGCCGAGGGTGTTCGGCTTGACGTGCGCCAGGTCGAGGAACTCCGCGATCCCCTCATCGGGGCTGCGCAGCAGCTGCCAGTAGACGTCGGGGTCGACGATGTGCTCGCCGATCGGCGCGAACCCGCGGGCGCGGAAGAAGTCCACCTCGAACGTGAGGCAGAACAGCCGCGAGAGGCCGAGCGCGCGCGCGTCGTCTTCGAGGCGGTCGACGATGGCACGCCCGACGCCGCGGTGCAGCCACTCGTCGACGACGATCAGGGTGCGCACCTCACCCAGGTCCTCCCACATGACGTGCAGAGCACCGCACCCCACGAGCTCACCGTCCGCCTCGGCGACCACGAACTGCTGCACCGATTCGAACAGCACGACGATGTCCTTGCCCAGCAGGATCCGCCGCTGCACATAGGGCTCCAGCATCGCCATGATGCCCCGCACGTCGGAGGTACGGGCGGCACGGACGGTGAAGCTGGTCACCGTCTCACCTTAATCGGCGGGGGCCGGAGGCGCCGTGGCCACCGCCGTGGGCGGTCCTCCGGTAAATTCGAACCACGCCCGCCGCCCGGCGCCGCTGCCCCCGAACCGGAGGAGGTCCGCAGGCGTGAGTGTTCTGCGCGATTACGCGGCAGCGGTGAGCGAGCCGACACTGCCGTTCTCTCTGCCCGGTGTGGTCAACCGTTATGACGAGGTGGTCTCGCCCGACGGCGGTCTGCGGCCGGGCTGGAAGGCCATGGCAGACCTGGCCCTTGCCCTCACCCCCGACGAGCTGCGCCGCGTCGACGGCGAAATCAGGCGCTTTCTCGCCGACGACGGCGTCACCTATGTGACGCCCGACGCAGGCGCGCAGCCCTGGCAGCTGGACCCCATGCCGCTCGTCATCGACGCCCCGACCTGGGCGCGACTCGAAGTGGGACTCGCCCAGCGCGCCGAGCTGCTCAACGCCGTGCTCAGCGACTTCTACGGACCGCAGACTCTCCTCGCCTCCGGCGTGGTCCCCTCGGCATGCGTCTTCGGACACTCCGGTTTCGCCCGGCCGGTGGCCAGGCCGGGAGCAGCGGGCACGCAGCCGCTCGTGCTGTCGGCCGCCGACCTCGGGCGCGACGCGGAGGGCGACTGGCACGTGCTCGCCGACCGCGTGCAGGCGCCGTCGGGACTCGGCTTCGCCATGCAGAACCGTCGGGTCATCGCGCAGGTGCTGCCCGACCTCTACCAGGGCAGCGACCTGCACCGCATGGAACCGTACTTCTCGGCCCTGCGCGCCGCGCTGCTCGACAGCGCCCCGGGCGTCGCCTCTCCACAAGTGGTGGTCCTCTCCCCCGGCCCGCACTCCGAGACGGCGTTCGACCAGGCCTTCCTCGCCAATGCGCTCGGCATGCCGCTCGTGCAGGGCAGCGACCTGGTGGTGCGCGACGGCTGGGTCTGGATGAAACCTGCCGGCTGGCCCCACGCCCGGCCGCGCGAGCGCGTGGACGTCATCGTGCGACGAGTGGATGCCGAGTGGTGCGATCCGCTCGAGCTGCGTGCCGACTCCCGGCTGGGAGTGGCCGGTCTGACCGAGGCGGTGCGGCGCGGCCGCGTGCGCCTGGTCAACGGGCTCGGCGCGGGCGTGCTCGAGAACCCCGGGCTCATGCCATTCCTGCCGGCTGCCTGCGAAGCGCTGCTGGGCGAGCAGCTGCGCCTGCCGTCGGTGCCGACCTGGTGGTGCGGTGACCCCGAAGGGCGCGAGCAGGTGCTCGACCGCCTCGCGTCCGACGACTCCACCCTGCTGGTGCGCACGATCGACGAGCCTCGCGCCCAGCTGGCCGACCTTCCGACAGCACAGCTGGCCGCGCTCATCACGGCCGCCCCGCATCGGTATGTCGGTCAAGACGTGCTGCCGCTGTCGCAGGCGCCGGTCTGGGCGGAGCGTTCGCGCGCCGCTGCCCGCCCCGTGGTGTTCCGAAGCTTCACGCTTCGTTACGGCTCGGCCTATCGCCCCCTGGTGGGCGGACTGGCCACCGTGCGCGCGGGCGAAGAGGCCAGCCCCACGACCAAGGACGTCTGGGTGCTCAAGGCCGCACAGGACGACCCCGACCAGGGACTCGTCGAGAGCGCGCCACCGGCGATCGGCCCCACCGTGCCGACCCTCGCGCCGCGCGCGCTGGCCGACATGTTCTGGGCTGGCCGCTACGCCGAGCGAGCCGAAGACATGCTTCGGCTGCTGTTGACCACGCACCACCAGCTGGAACAGCTCAGCCGCCGCCACAGCGCGCAGGCCGCCGAGAGCACCGGCGTGCTGCTGGCGGCGCTGCAGCGCCTCGCCGGCAGCCAGCAGCTGTCGGACCCCGACGCCGACCTTCGCTCGCTGCTGCTGGACGCCGGCCGCAGCGGCAGCGCCGCGCACGCGATCGCCCGGTTGCGCGAAGCCCTCGAAGGCGTCCGCGATCAGCTCTCGGGAGACACCTGGCGCGTGTTCTCGAATGTCGACCGGGCGACGCGCGCGCTTCGATCCGGCCCACACGCGCACCGTACCGCCGAATCCGCCGGCCGCATGCTCACCGCCGTGCTGTCGCTGCAGGGCGTGACGGCGAACATGATGCGCGACCCGGGCTGGCACATGATCGAGGCGGGCCGCCACCTCGAGCGCGGGCTGCAGCTGTGCCACCTGATGCTGGCCACCACCACCCGTCGCCGCGAGTACCGCGCCGACCGAGAAGTGCTGGAGGCAACCCTCACAGCGGCCGAGAGCATCGTCACCTACCGACGCCGTTACCGCGGATCGGTGCGCACCGCCGACGCGCTGGAGCTGCTGCTGTCAGACCGTGACAACCCGCGGTCGCTCGCGTTCTCGCTGGGTGCGATGCGCGCGCACCTCGCCGCCATGCCCGCCTCGACCGGCTCCACCCGACCGGAGCGCCTGCTGGAGCACATCGAGACGGCACTCGAGCATGTCGACGTCACCGCGCTCACGGCGACCGACGGCGAGCACCGTCCCGCCCTGACGGAGTTCCTCGTCAGCACCGTCGCCCAGCTCGAGCAGCTCGCCGATGCCGTCGCGCACGTGCAGTTCGAGAGCGGACCGCCCCCGCTGCCGCTGTCGGAGCTGGCGCTCATCGAGGAACGGACGGGCGCATGAGGTACCGCGTCTGGCACCGCACGACCTACACCTACAGCGACCGGGTCGAAGACAGTGTGGGGCTGTACCACCTGGTTCCCCGTGACCTGCCGTGGCAGCAGGTGCACGACCACGCCGTCACCGTGCAGCCGCAGCCCGGCGACATCGACCCCGACGTGGACTACTTCGGCAACGCCGCGACGTACTTCCACCTCACGCAGCCGCACGGCACGCTCGTGATCGAGGCAGCCGGCGACGTCGAGGTGCACGCGCCGACGTACGACGAGTCGGCGCTCGCACAGCCGTGGGAGCAGGCGCGTCCCCTCCACCACCCCGAGGTGCCCGGCGCCTGGCGCGCGGTGGAGTATGCCCTGGAGTCGCCCCGCGCGGCCCACGTGGCCGAGGCGACCGAGTACGCCGCGGCATCCCTCACCCCCGGTCGCCCGCTGGGCGAGGCCGCCACCGACCTCATGCGCCGCATCCACGCCGACTTCGCGTACGACAGCACGGCGACCACCGTCACCAGCACCGTCTCGGACGTGCTGCGGGCGCGGGCGGGCGTGTGCCAGGACTTCGCGCATCTGGCGCTGGCGTGCCTGCGTGGCCACGGCGTCGCCGCCCGCTACGTCAGCGGCTACCTCGCCACCCAGCCGCCGCCGGGTAAGCAGCGCGTCTTCGGTGCCGATGCCTCCCACGCGTGGCTCGCGGTCTGGGTGCCCGGCACCGATGAATGGCTGGCGATCGACCCCACGAACGACCAGTGGGCAGGCGACCGGTACGTCACGGTCGCGTGGGGGCGCGACTACGGCGATGTCTCGCCGGTGAAGGGCATCATCTTCACCGAGGCGAAGAACTCGACCCTGCGCGTGCAGGTCGACGTCGCTCCGATCGACGACTGACAGACAGACAGACAGCGAGAGCGGATGCCGTGTGGCATCCGCTCTCGCTGTTGTTCAGCCCGTAGGCCCGGGCATTACTCCGCGCCGGCGATGATGTCGGGCGTCGCGGTGATCTCACCGACGGTGCCCACGCCGACCGAGACCTTCTCGCCGCGCGGGGCGCTCTCGAAGGTGAAGCCGTTGGCGTCGGAACCGACCTTCACGTGGTCGCCCGCGTTGAGCTGCCCGTGCAGGATGCGCTCGCTGAGCTGGTCCTCGATCTCACGCTGCATGGCGCGGCGCAGCGGCCGGGCTCCGAGGGTCGGGTCGAACCCGATCTCGATGAGGCGGTCGGTCGCCTCGGGCGACAGCTCCACCGTCATGTCGCGGTCGAGCAGGCGCTCGGCCAGCCGCTTGGTGAACAGGCCGACGATCTGGCGAAGCTCGTCCTTGTTCAGCTGCGGGAAGACGATGATGTCGTCGAGGCGGTTGAGGAACTCGGGCTTGAAGTGGCGCTTGAGCTCCTCGTCGACCTTGCCCTTCATGCGGTCGTAGGAGGTCTGGGCGTTCCCCTCGACCTGGAAGCCCACAGGGCCGCCCGCGATCGCCGACGAACCGAGGTTCGTCGTCATGATGATCACGGTGTTCTTGAAGTCGATGACGCGGCCCTGACCGTCGGTCAGGCGTCCCTCCTCCAGAATCTGCAGCAGCGAGTTGAAGATGTCCGGGTGGGCCTTCTCGATCTCGTCGAAGAGCACGACCGAGAACGGCTTGCGCCGCACCTTCTCGGTGAGCTGGCCACCCTCTTCGAACCCGACGAACCCGGGAGGGGCTCCGAACAGGCGCGAGACGGTGTGCTTCTCGCCGAACTCGCTCATGTCGAGCGAGATCAGCGCG
>NZ_JANJFJ010000216.1:0-6187 GCF_024626565.1 Microbacterium sp. zg.Y909 | reverse complement strand
TCGCCGCCGGGGACGGCGAAGAGCCAGTCGAGGGAATCGGACGCGTCGGCGAGGTACCCGTCGAGCGTCGTCGCCGTGTAGAAGATCACGCGTGCCATGAACGCAACGCTAGCGCTCGGTCCCGGCAGGGCACACCACCGGTGCCGGTGTCAAGTGGTCCTTGCTCCCGCAGCGCCTCGGCCAGTATTCGGAAGTCACCTGACCCGAAAGGAACTGCCATGAGCATCGGAGCCGGAATCGCGCTCTTCGCCATCGGAGCGATCCTCGTCTTCGCCGTCAACGTCGAGATCGACTTCGTCAACCTCGACATGATCGGCTACATCCTGATGGGCGCCGGTGCGCTGGTGTTGCTCATCGGCATCGTGCTGCTCGCGCGTCGCCGCTCGACCGAGACCGTGTCGCGCACGGCGGTCGACCCCGCCGGCGGCGAGCGCGTCACGCGCCGGTCGACGACGACCTCGGGCGACGAGGTCCTCTGACCCGGCCAGCACGACCGGTGCCCCCGCGCGACCGCCGTTAGAGTGCCCCTGTGGGCGACATCGAAATGGCACGGATCGCCGGGGGCACCGTCATGCTCCACGACGCCCGGCGGGAGCGGCGGTGGAAGGTGCATCTCGAGCCGTTCGAGATCGGGGTGTACCCGGTCACCCGCGAACAGGTCGCCGAGCTGCTGGGGGAGCAGGCGCCCCACCCGCGGCGCCCCGCAACCGATGTGAGCTGGCTGCGCGCGGTGCGGCTGTGCAATGCGGCATCCGAGTGGGAGGGCCTCGACCCCGCCTACACGTTCGAGGGCGAGGACGTGACGTGGCACGTCGACAGTGACGGCTACCGCCTGCCTACCGAGGCGGAGTGGGAGTTCGCCTGCCGCGCCGGCTCGACCGGGCCCCACTACGGGCCGCTGGCGGAGGTCGCGTGGACCGCGGCCGACGGCTGCACGACCCCGCAGAACGTCGGCGGCAAGCTGCCGAACCTCAACGGCCTGTTCGACACCCTCGGCAACGTCTGGGAGTGGTGCTGGGATCTGCTCGACCCCGCCCGCTACGGCGACTACCGGGTCTTCCGCGGCGGCGGGTTCGCCGACGACGCATGGAGCGTGCGCGCTTCGACGCGCCGGGGCGGCGCCCCGCGCATGCACCACGACGACGTCGGTCTGCGGCTCGCGCGCGGCGGGTTCGACGCGGTGGATGCCGCGCAGGGCTGGTCGGCCGCCGCAGACCGTGAGCGCGCGCTGACGGACGAGCCGCTGCCGCCGGGGTGGACGCCGCGGCGGTAGGCACTGCGTCAGCGGGGGAGCTCCGCCAATCCCACGTCGCAGCACAGGCTCTCGAGGCCCGACAGGCCGTAGGCCTGCAGGGGGCCGGTCACCCCGGCGGCGTTCACGCGCCCGTCCAGCAGCGACTCCGCCGCCTTGGCCATGAGCTCCGCGGTCAGGCTGTAGGCGCTCGGCCCCTCCAGATGCACTTCGGCCACTGTGGCGTCGTTCTGGTCCGCAGCGACCGCGACGACGTGACTGCGGGTGCGCGCGCGCTCCTGCTCGTCGGGCCCGGGGGAGGCGTCGTCGTCCGCGGAGGTGAGGCGCTCGATCAGCGGGCGCCCGCCGGGAATGGCGGCGACAGCACCGAGCACGCGCGAAGCCACCGGCATGACGCGCGCCATGCCCGAGAACCAGCCGTTGTAGTCCTCCACCGTCTGCACCCCGGGGTAGTGCACGGGGAGGAACAGCGCCTCGGTTCCTGAGACGAGGATGCCGGTGCGCTCGTCACCGCGCACCTGGAAAGGCTGCGTGCGACTGCCGGTGCGCACTTCCCTCAGGCGTCCGTCGCGGCGCACCACCGTGGGCAGCAGCATGCCCTCGGCCATCGTGGCCCGCGTGCCGCGGCTGATGCCGTCGCGCATCGATCCGGTCGCGAAGTAGCCGATGCGCACCGCGGTCGCCGCGACGCCGGCTCGTTCCAGGGCCAGCGCGCCGGCCAGCATGCCGGGGACGTAGTCGTAGCCGAACGCCGGCAGCATCGCGATGCCGGCGGCACGCGCCCGCTCATCGTGGCGGCGCTGCAGCTCGCGCACGAACCCGACCTCGCCGGTGGTGTCGATGTAGTGCGCGCCGGCGTCGACGGCGGCCTCCGCGGCTGCCCAGCCGAGGCGCTCGAAAGGGCCGACCGTCGTGATCAGCACGTCGCCGGGTTCGAGCAGCCTCGTCACGTCGGCGGCGTCGGTCGCATCCACCGTCTGCGTCGGAAGGTCTGCATGCCGCTCCGACAGCGCCGACAGCTTCCCGGCATCGCGGCCTGCGAGCAGTGGCTGCTCGCCGCGGCGCACCAGCGCCTCGACGATGAGCGCCCCGGTGTATCCCGTCGCTCCCAGAACCACGATCTTGGACGACATCGATCCTCCTCGGCTGCGGCTCACGAGACGACGGCGTCGTGAGTCCGGCCCTCCGGGAATCGTGCCCGCTCCGGTCGGTGAAGTCCAGCGTCGGCCGCGGATCGGGGCTGTGGTGGCATCCGCGCTGAGGTCCCCGGACGGGTCGCGCTACACCGCAGCACCCGCGTAGCGTGGCGAAGGTCGGGACTGTGGCGACGAGGGGATGCCGATGAACCGGGACCATCGCAGGCGCCTGCTGTTCATCGTGGTGCTTGTCTTCACGGGGCTGGGGAGCACCGCCGTCGGCATCGGCAACAGTCAGGGCGCGCTGGTGGGGCTCACCGTATTCGTCGTGGCCGCTGTCTTCCCCGCGGCGCTGTTCGCTGTCGTGGCATACGTGTGGTCGGCGAACGACAGGGAAGCCGCCGCGCGCGGCCTGCCGCCGCTGAACCCCGACCACCTGCCCTGACCCGGCGGGGCGATCGCGACACGTCCTTGCGGGTCGGCGCACGGGCTCGTGTGGCATTCGCGGCTCTGCCGGGGCGTCCAGGTCGACTCGCTACGGTGAGCGGATGAGCACCCACATCGCGGCCGAACCCGGCCAGATCGCCCCCATCATGCTGTTTCCCGGAGACCCGCTGCGGGCGAAGTGGATCGCCGAGACCTTTCTCGACGGTGCCGAGCTGTACTCGCAGACCCGCGGCATGCTCGGCTTCACCGGCACGTGGGAAGGGCGTCGCGTCTCGGTACAGGGTTCGGGGATGGGGCAGCCGTCGATGGCGATCTACGCCAACGAGCTGATGGAGTCCTACGGTGTGGAGACGATCGTGCGCGTGGGGTCGTGCGGAGCGCTCACCGAGCGGGTCGCGCTGCGCGACATCATCATCGCCAACGGAGCCAGCACCGATTCGGCGATCAATCGGGTGCGCTTCCACGGACTCGACTACGCCCCCGTCGCGGACTTCGGTCTGCTGCGGGCCGCCGTCGCTGCGAGCGAGGCGGAGCCGCCGGCATCCGCCGTGCACGTCGGCCCTCTCTTCTCGAGCGATCAGTTCTACACGACACGTGCAGAGCTGACAGAGCCGCTGGTGCGCCACGGCGTTCTCGGCGTGGAGATGGAGACGAGCGGCCTGTACACCCTTGCCGCGTACTACGGACGGCGCGCGCTGAGCATCTGCACGGTCTCTGACCATCTCGTCACCGGCGCGGAGACGACGGCCCACGAGCGTGAGCAGACGTTCGGCGACATGATCCGCATCGCCCTGCGGGCGGCTACGAGCTGAGGGTTGGCGGGGCGGCTCGGGGCTCGGGTCGTCGGCGTTTCCTCCACAGGCGGATGCCGAGAGAAGTTATCCACAAACCCGCGTTGGCCTGGGTTTTAGCGCCGTCCAATGTGGGTGGCCCTCGGCAGAATTGTGGGTATGAGCACCCGACCGGCAACCCCCAGGAGACGCGATATGCGGTCGCGTGGTGCGGTGCTGCGGGACTTGGAGCTCATCCGGGCGCGGATCGCGGCGTTGCAGGCCGAGGAACTCGGATTGCTGGCCCGGGCGGATGCGATCGCCGCCGAGCAGACCGCCCGGGTGCCGTCCAGCGCGGGCCGGGAGCGGGAGATGCCGTTGCGGGAGATGGCCGCCGACGTCGCCACGGTGTTGCGCCGGTCGGACCGTGTGATCCAGGACCGCCTGCATGACGCGACCGTCCTGGTGACCGGGTTCGCGGCGACGGTGGCGGCGTTGCGGGTGGGGGCCATCGACACGGCGCACGTGCGGATCATTCAGGATGCCGGGGTCCGCATCACCGACCCCGACGCGCGCGCCCGGTTCGAACAGGCCGCCCTGGTCGTCTGCGAGCGGGAGACGCCGGGGCGGGCGAAGCCGATCATCGCGATGATCGCGCAGAACCTGCACCCCGTACCCCTCGCCGAGCGCCACGCCGAGGCTGTCGCCGGGCGGCGGGTGTGGGTGCGGGATCTCGAGGACGGGATGGCGGAACTTGCCGCGGTGCTCCCGGCGGCGTTGGCGTACGCGATCCACGACCGGCTCACCCAGCACGCCCGCGAGGTGATTGCCGCCCAGCGCGCCGCGGCGCCCGAGAAGCCGACGGACAGCGACGGTGCGACCGCAGAGACGGGAGACGACACCGGCTCTGCCTCGACCGCCCCGGCGCACCCAGCGGTCGAGCGACCCGCCGACGATGATCCCGGGGTGACCGACACGCGCACCACCGACCAGGTCCGCGCGGACGTCCTCACCGACCTGCTGCTCACCGGCCACGCCAGCACACCCGTCTCCTCGAGCAGCATCCCCGCGGGGCAGGCGATCACCGCGCACGTGCAGATCGTGATCCCCGCCGCCACCCTCACCGGCGAAGGCACCGCACCGGCCGAACTCATCGGATACGGACCCATCGACCCCGACACCGCCCGCCGCCTCGCCGCGACCACGGACCTCTGGGAGCGGGTGTTCACCTCACCGACCACCGGCGCCGTGCAGCACGTCGACACCTACCGGCCCAACCGCGCACAGCGCAGGCACCTCGACGCCCGCGACGAGCACTGCCGGTTCCCCGGATGCCGAAGACCCGTGTACTACTGCGACCACGACCACACCCTCGACCACGCGCGAGGCGGACCCACCGCGTTGTGCAACCTCGCGAACCTCTGCATCCGGCACCACACCCTCAAACACGCCAGCGCCTGGACCGTGATCCAGAAACCGCACGGCATCCTGGAATGGACCAGCCCCACCGGGCGGACCCACCTCGACATCCCACGACGCGTCCTCGAATTCACCGCCCTGGCCGCAGCCGAAGACCCACCGCCGTTCTGAGGTCCGCGCGCCCGAGGCGGTACCTTCGCACCATGGACGACGACGTCACGGGTCTGACACGAGAGGGCCCGCCCAGCGCTGCGCGGGAGTTCGTTCCGCGACCACACCGCGAACTGCCGATGCTGAGGCTGTTTCTGCCGTTCACCGATCTCCACCGGCCGCAGGGTGACGATGCGGTGCGGTGGTCCCGCTTCGCCGAGCTCGGGGACCACTCGGCTTCGCTCAGCTGGTTCGAACTCGCGGACCGCATCGCCGCGGAGCACCCCGCCGTCCGCGACCTGATCCCGTGCATGGGGGAGCTCGATGAAGAAACCGCTGCTGCGTTACGCGGTGTGATCGGTGACATGAGGCTCCGATGCCTTCGCTGGACCGGCTACGGCGAAGCCGCCCGCACCGGCACGCCGCGTCGCGTGTTCGGCAGCGAGTACTTCGAAGACGACCTCCGCGCCTCGGACGTCGTAGCGGGTCGACGGGTGCCCGAGTTCGCATGGGATGCCGCGGGGCGGCTCGCCTGGGGCACCCGCCTGTATCCGGACTCGCTCATCGTGGCTGCCGAGCCACCCCTCTTCCGACAGCTGCACAACGATCCTCGACTGGACGTCGTCTCCGTGCGCGTGGAGCGGGATGTGCTGCCCCCGAGCGCGGGGGACTGACCGAGCCGGCAGGGGAGTGGGCCGCGTCGGCGCGTCGACGCCCACCGCCAGTACGGTGGCCGGATCGGTCAGCAAAGGCGCGAGATCGAGGTTTCCGTGGTGCATGCTTGTGCCATGGCGGGGAGACCGAGCGGTTTCGAGTTCACGGTGCGCGGCGACCAGGTTGTGATCCGGCATAACGGCCGGCTCGCGACGACGCTCCGAAAGTCGGCTGCCCGCAGATTCCTTGACGACGTCCAGCGGTCGGATCCCCAGCAGCTGATGGCCCGGGTCACCGGCAACTACAAGCACGGCAACGAGCGTGCGACGAGCGGCCGGAAGTGACGGCATGAAGGGTCG
>NZ_JANJFJ010000215.1:0-1223 GCF_024626565.1 Microbacterium sp. zg.Y909 | reverse complement strand
GACTGGATCTCGAGCATCGGCTCCTTGGTGGGCGCCCTGACCGGCGTCGGCGCGCTGATCGTCGCTGTGCTCAGCTATCGCAAGTCGAACAGGGCTCTGGCCGCCGACGCGCAGACCAGGGGAGCGGTCGCCTCGACCGTGGACGCGATCGAGGCGCTCGGGCGGGCCGGCGGGTTCGGCGCCGAGCCAGGTGCCGAAGGCTATGGCATCCGTCGCGAACGGCCCGAGGGTCGGCAGCAGAAGGACGCATACGAGTCAGCGTTGAAGGCCGCCCGACACGAGCTGGGGCGAACGTAGCGAGCGGGGGAGTCAGAGCTGTCGTGCTTCGTGGTCCGAACGATGGACGCGTGGCCTGGTGCGTCGGGCACGCCACGCTCGCCACGCGCCGGTGGACCAGAGCGCCCAGATCACCAGCAGCGGCTGGAAGAGCAGGCGGATGCCACGGGAGAGATCGGTGTCGAGCCCGAAGGCATCCGTGCCGCTGACGAACTGTTCGATGTTTCCGGGAAAGATCGCGACGAAGAAGGCGGCGGTGATCCACCCGATCAGCACGCGCTGGCGCGCCCACACCAGCAGCGCGAGACCCAGCGCGATCTCGACGACGCCTGACGCGAGCACCACGAAATCGACCGGCAGCGGGAGCCACATGGGAACCTGCGCGACGAACGACGCGCGCGCGAAGGTGAGGTGGCCGATGCCGGCGAAGAGAAGAAACGCGCCCAGCATCCAGCGGGCGATCGTCTGCGGAAGGCTCATGCCCGGGCGGTCGCCCGTGGGCGACGCGGACTCGCGATCTGCGCGACGGCGCGCTGCGTTCATGTCATCACCTCACGATGCGCTCGGTGCCGCGTTGGTACGCCCAACATACGGTGGGACGCGGCTCGGCGAGAGGACGTCGTTCCCCACCGCCCTCAGCGCGCGGCCCCAGCCCAGAGCCAGCGCAGCGCGTCGGGGAGCAGCACGCCGCCGTGGTTGGGGGAGTGTCCGCCGTCTCCGACGACGAGCCGAAAGTCGTATCCGGCACGGGCGAGCGCCGCAGCTGTTTCGAGGTTCTCGGCGAACCAATTGTCCGCGGGAGCATTCCAATTCAGGTCACGGTGAGCCGCGTGCAAGAAGATCCTCGTCGGTCTGCGCGGTTCGGTCTTCAGCAAGGCGGGGAAGGGGTTGCCGTCAGGCATCTGAGCGAAGCTTGCGTTGAAGGCGACCACCCTTCCTATTCCGTC
>NZ_JANJFJ010000214.1:0-7454 GCF_024626565.1 Microbacterium sp. zg.Y909 | reverse complement strand
GAAGCCGCCGAGCGCATCGTCGCCCTGGGCCTCCCCATCGACGCCCGCCTGACCACCGTCGCCCAGAAGGCCAAGCCCACCACCGTGCCCGCCGGGTTCACCCCGTGGGACGCCATGGTGCGCAGCGTGCTGGCCGACATCGACGGCATCCTCGTCGATGTGCAGGCCGCGATCGACGGTCTCGACGAGGTCGACCTCACCAGCCAGGATGTCGCCATCGGCATCAAGGCGGGCCTGGAGAAGGACCGCTGGTTCCTCTTCGCCCACCTCGCCGAGTAATCACGTCTCCACGAAGCCCCGGCCCGCGAGGGTCGGGGCTTCGTCGTGTCAGGCGCTGTCCGGCGGTGTCAGGCGGAGACGTGCGTGAGGCGACCGGCGATCATGGTGGCCGCAACCTGCATTCCGCGCATGGTCTTCTCGTCCGCCGTCAGCGGGTCGTGGGCGACGACGGCCAGGTCGGCGATGCCACCGATCCGCAGCGCCGAGCCGCCGGAGGAGCCGTCGGCGGTGGATGCCGCGAGAGCGGTGGCTGCATCCACCGCCTGCCCTGGCTGCCACGGCTCACGGCCGTCGCGCGTGCGGTGCACCGCTGCCGACATCGCCGCCCACGGATCCAGCGGCGAGACGGGGGCGTCGGAGCCGAACAGCAGGTTGGCACCCGCGTCGGCCAGCGCACGCAGCGGGTAGGGCTGCGAGGTCTGGGTGGCCCAGACCGTGTCGGTCAGGTCGCGGTCGTCCAGCGCGTGCTCGGGCTGGACGCTTGCTCCCACGCCCAGCGCGGCGAAGCGCGGCACGTCGGCGTGCGCGACGAGCTGCGCGTGCTCGATCGTGCCCGTCGCGCCCGTCAGGGCGAAGGCGTCGAGCGCGTGGGTGTTCGCGATGTCGCCGATGGCGTGGATGGCGCACGAGAGCCCTCCCCCGGTCGCGCGGATCATCAGATCGACCAGTTCGTCGGGTGGAATGGTCAGCAGGCCGTGGTTCAGCGGGTCGCCGGGATAGGCGTGCGAGCACGCCGCCGTGCGGGTGCCTAGCGAGCCGTCGCTGATCACCTTGAGGGAGCCGACGCGGAAGAGCCCCGCGGGGTCGACGGCGTCACCGGTCTCGATTCCCAGGTCGAGGGCCCGCTGCAGATCGCGCGGGTAGATGCCGAACCGTGTGCGGAGGGTGTCGAAGCCGGCGGCGGCGCGCCGGGCCCAGGCGTCGGCGTTCCAGGCCATGTCGAGGTCGACGATGCCGACGACGCCGCGGGATGCCGCATCGTGCGCCATGCGCGCCACGTACGCGTCGGCGACGTCGGTGGGGACGAGGTTGAGGCGTCGGGATATCTCGAATGCCGGCTCCTCCCACAGCAATCCCGAGCCGGCCACAGGGTGACCCTCGCGACGCAGTGCGGCGGAGTTGAGCCACACGCTGTGGACGTCCGCGTTGATGAGGTAGGTGGGGACGTCGCCGGTCGCGGCATCGAGCACTTCGAGCGTCGGGGCGTCGGGCCAGAACGCGTGGCGGAACCCCGTTCCGATACGGCGGCCGTCATCGAGCACGGGGGCATCGGCCATGAGCCATGCCGCGTGGGCGGCGCTGTCTGCGTGCCCGAGGGGAACACGCTGCGTGAGGAGCGCCCACTGCACCGCGTGCACGTGGTGGTCCCACAGACCCGGGATCAGCCAGCCGCCCTGGGCATCGAGCACGACGCCGGCGCGCGGGAGTGCACCGGCAGGGGCGATATCGGCGATGGTACCCGCCTGCAGGTGCACGTCGACCAGGTCATCGCCGAACGGGTCGGTGCGGTCCGCGCCGGTCAGCCTCGCGTTCGCGACGACGGCGACATGGTCGCCTGCGGCCCAGGTCATCTGCTGCTCCTTCGCGCGTCGAGGTCGCGACGCATCTCGCTTGCCAGGCGGGCATCGCCGTACGGGCCCGATCCGGCATCCAGTTCGCCGATGATCGTCTCGACCACGTCATCAGGCCGGTTCTGACTGAGCTTGCGTTTGGCCACGACGCGCGAGGGCGTGAGCCGGAACCCGACGGTGCCCTTCTCGAGCCGGTGCACGAAGTCGGCGTCGTTCGGCCGCTCCCACATGAGGCGCGGCTGCGGCATGCCGCTTTCGAACCTGGCCACGAGGCGATCGAGTACCGCGAGATTCTCGTCGGCCGTGAGCAGCTCGGGAACGCCGCTCAGGTGCGCGGAGATGAAGTTCCAGGTCGGCACCGCCGGGCCGTCGCCGTACCAGCCGGGCGAGATGTACCCGTGCGGTCCCTGCACGATGACCATCAGCTCGCGCTGCCCCAGGCCGTGGATCAGGTCGTCGGGCTTGCCGACGTGCCCGACGATCGTGAGATCCTCGCGCGAGTCGTCGAGCAGCACGGCATAGTGCGAGGCGACGAGGCCGTCCGGCGTGCTGCTGACGAGCGTCACCCACGGGTTCTGGTCGATGAGCCGGCGCAGCTCGGCGGTGTCGCCGAGGACGAAGCTCGGGTTCTGGCGCATTCCCTCAGCCTATTTGGGGTGGAACCGTCAGGTGTACGACTCCACCCGCTCCACGGGCAGGCCCGACCGCCAGGAGTTGAGCGCCAGCGCCACGGCGATGGCCATGAGCGCGATGCCGATCCCGAGGGCGCCGAACCCGTAGAGCGGGCTCTGGAGATGCACCCCGAGCGGGCTGAGTCCGAACGCGGCGCCGGCGAAGCCGGCGATCCCCAGTTCCGCGCGCCAGATGTGCGAGAACTTCCGCCACCACAACTGCGCGTGGGACCCCGGAATGATGCTGTCGGCGTTGCGCGACAGTGATCGGTTGTACGTCAGTTTCTTCAACAGGGACACAGCGACCATGGCGGCAATCGCACCCGTGACCACGGCATACACGGTCACGGTGTACCAGAAGTACATCCCGCCGCTCGCCCCCCAGCCGCTTTCGGCCTGGCTTTGAGCGTCCCGGACGACGGGCACCACGACGACGAGGACCCACGCCGCCACAGCGAGGCCCGCGAAGACGATGTGAAGGAGCACGCTGATGGGGCGGAGCTCGACGCGGGTGAACCCGCCTTCGAAGAGGGCCCCGCCGCCCAGACCCCAGCGACCACGGACGGCGAACTGGCCGAAGATGAATCCCGTCAGCGACAGCAGCGTCAGCAGGAAGGGGGTGGCGATGGCCATGACGGTGTCCTCGAACACGTCTCCGATGACGCCACCGCCGGCTGTGTAGATCAGCAGCCAGGCGACCATCCCGACGGCAGCCGCGAGCGCGAGTGCACCGACGAGGTTGCCGACGACGGCGACGACCTTTCGCGTGGTGGCGATCGAGCCGGTCGTGCGTCGGCCCTGCGCGTCCCGCGGACGCGAGGCGGGCGTTTCAGAACGGTTGCTCGGTTTCTTGCGCTTCTTGGTTTTGGGCACGCGTGACTCCTTCGTCAGGGCCACAGGGGCCTGGTGGCGTTGTTCTCAGGCCTGGCAGGAAGGGCACCAGTAGAGCTTGCGCGCGGCCATCTCCTCGACCACGATCGCGGTGCCGCACACGCGGCACGGCAGCCCCGCGCGGTGGTAGACCCAGTGCCGATCGTCGCGGGAGGCCATCGCCTTGCGGTAGTCCTCCGGCGCCAGGTCGTCCATCGTCATCATCTGCCCGGTCTCGACGCCGATGGCCAGCAGACGCACCCAGTCGCGCCACAGTGCACGCACCGTCTCCTCGGGCACCTCCCGGCCGGGCGTGTGCGGGTTCTGGCGGGCACGGAACAGCATCTCGGCCCGGTACACGTTGCCGATGCCGCTGACGACGTTCTGGTCCATGAGCAGCTGCCCGATGGGGGTGGGCTTGCGGCGCACCGTGCGGGTGAAGCGCTCCTCCCCCTCGGCCACGTCGCCCACGAGCGGGTCGGGGCCGAGCTTCGCGACGGTTGCGAGCATCTCGTCGGTACTCTGCAGCTCGCACGCGGTGGGACCGCGCAGGTCGGCGCAGGTGATGTCGGTCATGAGCCGCAGGCGCACCTGGCCGACCACGGGCGGGGGCCACTCCAGGTCGTCCCCCAGGCCCGTCGTCTGCTCCGACATGCGCACGTGAACACGGGTGCGCCGCGGCGCGCCGATCGATGACAGGGAGTTCTCCCCAGCGGCATCCAGGATCGGCTCGTCGCCGAGCACCGTGCCGCGCTGGTTCGTCTGTCCCATGCGTCCGTTGGCGGAGGCGATCGTCGGGTCCACGAGGATCTCGCCGGCGAAATCCCACGCGCCGTAGAGACCGAGGTGCACGCGCAGCCACAGGTCGTCGAAGGCGAGGAACATCTGCTTGCCGACCGCCCGCGCTTCGGTCGGCGTGCGGCCGTCGAGCACTGCGGCACCTTCGGCGAACCGCCCTTGCGGGCTGGATGCCGCTACCGTCCGCCCGACGAAGTTGCGCTGGAACTGGCGGGCGATGCGGTGGACGGAATGGCCCTCGGGCATCAGCCCGCTTCCGGGTCGAAGCTGCTGTCGTCGGCGGCCAGCACGTCGGGCTGAAGCCCCGGCGCGCGGGGGTCCGGCTCGAGCGTGCCGTCGGTCTCGAACGCCGCCAGCTGCGCGATCCGCCGCGCGTGGCGCTCCTCGCCCGAGAAGGGCGTCGCGATGAAGCGGTCGATGAACGCGGCCGCCTCGTCGAACGTGTGCTGACGGGCGCCGACGGCGATGACGTTGGCGTCGTTGTGCTCACGGGCCAGTTCCGCGGTCGCGATGCTCCACACCAGGGCCGCCCGCACACCGCGCACCTTGTTGGCGGCGATCTGCTCGCCGTTGCCCGATCCGCCGAAGACCACGCCCAGGGCCTCGACCCCGGCCTCCTGATCGCGCACGACGGCTTGTGCAGCCCGAATGCAGAAGGCGGGATAGTCGTCCTGCGCGTCGTACTCGAGCGGGCCGTGATCGACGAGGTCGTGACCTTCTGCTGCGAGGTGATGCTGCAGCTGGGTCGAGAACTCGAGGCCGGCGTGGTCGGTCGCGATGTGGATGCGCATGGTCAAGATCCTAGGGTCGGCGCTCGGTGGCGGCGGGTCAGGGCGCGATGCCCGCGGCTGCCGGTTTGAACCCGGCGCGGACGTTCTCGCAGCAGGCGGGACGGCAGACGTCGAACCACGGCCCGAGCGCGGTACGGTGCGGCCGCTCGGCGGCGGGCGCTCCCTCGAGACGCTCGACGACGAGGTCGACCAGGCCCGACACGTAGGCCGGATCGACTCCCGGGGTCGGCGTGCGGACCGCGCGCAGTCCGGCCTCCTCCGCGGCCTCGATCGCCTCGGTGTCGAGGTCCCAGAGCACTTCCATGTGGTCGCTGACGAATCCGAGCGGCACGATCGCGACGGCCTTCACCCCGGCGTCGGGGAGCGTCTCGATGACGTCGCAGACGTCGGGTTCGAGCCACGGCTGCGACGGCGGGCCGGAGCGCGACTGGTACACCAGATCCCAGGGCACCGACGCCGCGTCGGGTCGCTCGGCGGCGACGTCCGTCATGATCACCTCGGCCACGGCGCGGTGCTGCGCGGCGTAGGCGCCTCCGTCGCCCCAGTCGACGTCGCGCGGGCCGGAGCGCTTCGCGTCGTCGATCGGGACGCTGTGGGTGGAGAAGAGCACCCGGATCTGCTCGGGTGCGAGACCCTCGTCGAGGAACCCGGCGACGGCCGCGAGCACTCCGGCGCTGAAGGGCGCGACGAAACCGGGGTGGTCGAAGAACTGACGCACCTTGTCGATCGTCACGACGTCGCCGAGGCCCGTCTCGGTGAGCACACGTGCGAAGTCCTCGCGATACTGCCGGCAGCTGGAGAACGAGCTGTAGGCGCTCGTGGCGACGGCGATGAGCGTGGTGTCACCGGCTGCCGCGGCATCCTGCACCGCCTGCTCCAGGTAGGGAGCCCAGTTGCGGTTGCCCCAGTACACGGGCAGATCGATGCCGCGTCGGGCCAGTTCGTCCTCGATGGCCGTCTTCAGCGCACGGTTCTGGTCGTTGATGGGGCTGACGCCCCCGAAGTGGCGGTAGTGGTGCGCCACCTCTTCGAGTCGCTCGTCGGGGATGCCGCGCCCCCGCGTGACGTTGCGAAGGAACGGGATCACGTCGTCCTGGCCCTCGGGCCCGCCGAAGCCGGCGAGCAGGATGCCGTCATAGGCGACGGGTACCTCGATATGGCGCGCACCCGATGCGGATGCGGGAGAAGCGAAGAGAACCTGGGGCTCTTCGCGCTCGTTGACGGGTCGGGCGGCGTCGGTTGCACTCACCCCTCCATCCTCCCACCGCGGTGGCGATGCTAGGGCCCGCTACAGGGTCTTTCCGGGTGGTGGCCGCTCCAGAGCGTAGGCTGAGGGATCGCCCGGCACGCCCGGGCACTGACCCACCCGAAGACCTTGGGAGAACCGCCGTGCCCGGAGAGAACCTCACCCGCATCGAGGCGCAGGAGCGCCGCGCCGTCGTCGACCCGACGGCCGGTATGTCGTACGAGATCGCGCTCGACCTCAACCGTGGTGCGGAGGTGTTCGGCTCCCGCACCACCCTTCGCTTCGCCGCCACGCCCGGCGCCGACACGTTCATCGACCTCATTGCACGCGACGTGCGGGAGATCACCCTCAACGGCCGCTCGATCGACCCCGCGACGGCGTTCGCCGACTCTCGCATCGCGCTGTCGGGCCTCGAGGCGCAGAACGAGCTGATCGTCGACGCCGACTGCCTGTACACCAACACCGGTGAGGGTCTGCACCGGTTCGTCGACCCCGTCGACGGCGAGGTCTACCTCTACTCGCAGTTCGAGGTGCCCGACTCGCGCCGCGTCTTCGCGGTGTTCGAGCAGCCCGATCTGAAGGCCACCTTCCAGTTCACCGTCACGGCGCCCGAGCAGTGGAAGGTCGTGTCCAACTCGCCCACGCCCGCGCCCCAGCGCCACGGCGACGGCACCGCCACGTGGACCTTCGAGCCCACCCCGACCATCTCGTCGTACATCACCGCGCTCGTCGCGGGGCCGTACGAGGCGACCTTCTCGGAGCTCACCAGCGCCTCGGGCCGGGTCATTCCGCTCGGCGTCTACGCCCGCAAGAGCCTCTGGCAGCACCTCGACGCCGACTACGTCTTCGACAAGACGCGCGAGGGATTCGCGTACTTCGAGGAGAAGTTCGACTACCCCTACCCGTTCGCCAAGTACGACCAGCTGTTCGTGCCCGAGTTCAACGCCGGAGCGATGGAGAACGCCGGCGCGGTGACCTTCACCGAGACCTATGTCTTCCGCAGCAAGGTCACCGACGCGGTCAAGGAGCGCCGCGTCGTCACGATCCTGCATGAGCTCGCGCACATGTGGTTCGGTGACCTCGTCACGATGCGCTGGTGGAACGACCTGTGGCTGAACGAGTCCTTCGCAGAGTGGGCGTCGACCATGGCCACCGCCGAGGCGACCGAGTGGACCGAGGCGTGGACCACCTTCAACGCGATGGAGAAGACCTGGGCGTACCGCCAGGA
>NZ_JANJFJ010000213.1:0-7465 GCF_024626565.1 Microbacterium sp. zg.Y909 | reverse complement strand
GGGCGACCTTGGCGATGACGGATGCCGCCGCGGCGCTGGCGCAGTCGCGGTCCGCTTTGACCACCGGCCGCACGTGGAGACCTGAGCCCCCCGCCGGGGTGATGTAGTCGTGGTTACCGTCCAGCAGCACGATCCCGTCTTCGGGCACCACGCCCTGGTCACGCAGCTGGTTGATCGCACGGAGAGCTGCAAGCCCCAGGGAGCGGATGATGCCCACGGCATCCACCTCCGCCGCCGTCGCCCAGCCCACCGCCGACGCCTGCACCCACCCGGCCGCCCGCTCGGCCACGACGGGCCGTCTGGCCTCGGGGACGAGCTTGGAGTCCCGCAGGCCCTCCGGCACCCGGCGGCGTGCCCGCACGGCATCCACCGCCACCGCGCCGACCGCCACCGGGCCCGCGAGCGCGCCGCGCCCCACCTCGTCGCAGGCGATGACGATGGCGTGCTCGCGCAGCAGGCGACGCTCGAGCGTCAGTCGTGGTTCGACGACCGTCATGGCGCCGCAGGCTCCTGCTCGGGGTCGGGCACGCCGACGAAGACGTCGTGGTGACTGTCGATCAGTCCCACGCGTTCAAACGGCCACGTGATCAGGAAAGCGCGTCCGACCACGTTGTCGAGAGGCACGAAGCCCTTGCCCGGCTGCTCCTGGTTGTACCGGGAGTCGCGGGAGTGATCGCGGTTGTCGCCCAGCACCCAGAGGGTGCCTTCGGGCACCACGACGTCGAACTCGACCCTCTCGGGCGCGCTCTCGCCGGCGAGGAGGTTGAGGTACGGAGCCTCGTCGACCGGCACTCCGTTGACGGTCAGCTGTCCGAGCACGTTGCAGCAGACGACGTGGTCGCCAGGCAGCCCGACGATCCGCTTGATCAGGTGATCCTTGCTGTCCGGCGCCGACAGGCCCACGACGGACATGGCCCAGTCGAAAGCCTCGGCGACGGCCGACCGCTCCGGTTCCGGCGTGGCAGGCAGCCAGCCACCCGGGTCGCGGAAGACGACGATGTCGCCGCGCTCGTACCCGCCGAAGCGCGGGGTGAGCTCGTCGACGAGGATGCGGTCCTCGATCTGCAGCGTCTGCTGCATGGAGCCGGACGGGATGTAGAAGGAGCGCACCACGAAGGTCTTCACGAGGAAAGAGACCACGACCGCGATCAGCACGATGATGAGCACGTCGCGCACGAACGGCCACAACCCCCGGCGGCGGCGAGGCTCCCCGGGATCGTGCGGCGGGGCCGTCTGCTCAGCCGTCATCGACAATCCTCTTCCGGTGCCCCACGGTCAGACGGGGCGGCAGTGTCAAGCGTCGCACATTCGGCATTCGGTTGGGCGCATGCGACGCCGTGCGCCCACCATGAAGAAAACGGATGCCCCGGGGGCGACCCCGGGGCATCCGTTGAAAGACGCGATCAGCGGTCGCGCTTCTCCTTGATCTTGGCCTTCTTGCCGCGAAGGTTGCGCAGGTAGTACAGCTTCGCGCGACGCACGTCACCGCGGGTGACGACCTCGATGTGGTCGATCACGGGGCTGTGCACCGGGAAGGTACGCTCCACGCCGACCTGGAAGCTGATCTTGCGGACGGTGAAGGTCTCGCGCACACCGTCTCCCGAGCGACCGAGCACGATGCCCTGGAAGATCTGGATACGCGAGCGGCTGCCCTCGGTGATGTTGACGTGCACCTTGACGGTGTCGCCAGGACCGAAGTCGGGGATGTCGGAACGCAGGGATGCTGCGTCGACCGAGTCGAGGATCTGCATGATCGTCACTTCCTGCAGCCGCCACAGGTCGACCGCGAGATAGAGGAATAAAGAGAGTCGGTGCCCCGGGACCGACTGCGCGGTCCGCTCCCCTGAGGCAGAGACGCTCAGGGCACGAAGGTCCATTCTGCCATGCCGGAGCGCGCCCGCCAAAACGTCAGGCGCCGGGCGGGCCGGGCTTCTCCTCGATGACGACCACTTCGGGCTCTGCGGCCCGCTCTTCGGGGCGCTCGGGTGGGGGGATGAAGGCCGTACCGTCGCCGGCACGCACGAGCGTCACCCGTGGCCGCGCTTCCGACCACAGCTGCCACAGCAGCAGCCAGAACAGCCCCACGGCGATGACAGCGGAGACGAAGGCCTGTGCCACCCACATCGAGCTGTAGAACCCGAGCGAGATGACGGAGAGATGCCAGAGCGTGAACCCGAGCGCGTCCCACCACGACACGGCGCGCTGCGCCCGCACGGTGCCGCGGGCGCGCACCAGCAGCGTCAGCACCAGCTGCACGATCAGCACGCTGGGCAGCGCAATGAACAGCATCCACAGCAGGGCCCAGCCGCCGCCGTCGAAGGCGACCCATCCGACCAGCAGCCACAGCGGCAGCACGAAGGCGGCCGGCATCAGCCAGAGAAAGAACGCCCGTCGCAGCCACATGCTCTCGATGGTACGCCTGCGCGGCGCACCGGGCGTCGGGTATCGGCGGCGACCGCACCATGCGCGTCATCGGGGACAATGGAAGTCGACGGAAGGAACCCCATGATCGAGCTGCGCACCCCTGCCGAGATCGATGCGATGCGACCGGCTGGCCGGTTCGTCGCCGAGGTGCTGGCGACCCTGCGCGACGAGACGAAGGTGGGCACCAACCTGCTCGCGATCGACCGCCGCGCCCACGACATGATCCGACGCGCCGGCGCCGAGTCCTGCTACATCGACTACCACCCCTCCTTCGGAGCGAGCCCGTTCGGCAAGGTCATCTGCACCTCGGTCAACGACGCCGTGCTGCACGGCCTCCCCCACGACTACGCCCTGCGCGACGGCGATCTGGTCACGCTCGACTTCGCCGTCGCCGTCGACGGCTGGGTTGCCGATTCGGCGATCTCGTTCGTCGTGGGCACGCCCCGCGACGAGGACCTCGCACTCATCGACACCACCGAGCGCGCACTGGATGCCGCGATCGCGGCCGCCGTCGTCGGAAACCGGGTCGGCGACATCTCGCACGCCGTCGCCGAGGTCGCCCACCGCGACGGCTACTCGATCAACACCGACTTCGGCGGTCACGGCGTGGGCCGCACCATGCACGGCGACCCCCACGTGCCCAATGACGGCAAGCCCGGACGCGGCTACCCGCTGCGAGCGGGGCTCGTGCTCGCGCTGGAGCCGTGGTTCCTGCAGACCACCGACAAGCTGGTCACCGACCCCGACGGCTGGACGCTGCGCAGCGCCGACGGCTCGCGCGGCGCCCACTCCGAGCACACCATCGCCGTCACCGCCGACGGACCCATCGTGCTGACCGACCGGTCGTTCCTCGGCGTCGACTGAGCGCAGGGTCGGAGTCGTCCCGGCTCAGTCGTGTGGCGCGTGGATCAGGCGTCGCCGTTGAGCGCGGTCAGATGCCGTCGGCGAGCAGGTCGGGGCGACGCTCCCGCGTGCGCTGGACCTGCTGCTCGTGCCGCCAGGTGGCGACGGCCCCGTGGTTGCCGCTCAACAGGATGGGCGGCACGTCACGGCCGCGCCACGACGACGGCTTCGTGTACGACGGGTATTCGAGAAGCCCGTCCTCGTGCGATTCCTCGACGAGGCTCTCGGGGTTGCCGACGACGCCGGGAACGAGCCGGCCGATCGCCTCGATCATGGCCATCGCGGCGACCTCGCCGCCGTTGAGCACGTAGTCACCGAGGCTCACCAGCCGCACCTCGCCGAGGGTGGCTGCGTAGTCGAAGACGCGCTCGTCGATCCCCTCGTACCGACCGCACCCGAAGACGAGGTGCGGGGTCGTCGAGAGTTCGCGCGCCGTGGCCTGCGTGAACCGCTCCCCCGCCGGCGACGGGAAGATGAAGACGGGACGGATGCCGGCTTCGGCCGCCTCGGCGGCGATGGCATCCAGCGCCTCGCCCCAGGGTTCCGGCTTCATCACCATGCCGGCGCCGCCGCCGTACGGGGTGTCGTCGACGGTGCGATGCCGGTCGTGCGTGTGGTCGCGCAGATCGTGCACGCGCACGTCGAGCAGGCCGTTGCCGCGGGCCTTGCCCAGCAGCGACACTTCGAGCACGTCGAAGAACGCCGGAAAGATCGTGACGACGTCGATGCGCACGTCAGTCCTCGGCGCGCGGGGCCTCGGGAGCGTCCGCGTCGGGCGCGGCGGCGTCGGCCGGTGAGGGCACGTCCGCCGACGGAGCGTCTGTGGCATCCGCCTCGACAGAGTCCCGTGCGGGCTCTGTCGGCAGCTCCTCGAACAGTCCCGCCGGGGGCGTGACGATCAGGCGACCGGCGGCCACGTCGACCTCGGGGACGATCGCCTTGACGAACGGCACGAGGATCTCGCGCTCCTCGTCAGCGCCGACGGGCCGGATGATCAGCAGGTCCTGCGCGGGGAGGTGATCCACCCGCACGACGCGGCCGACGACCTGCTCGTCGCGGACGACATCGAGGCCGACCAGCTGGTGGTCGTACCAGGCATCCGGCTCGGGCGCCACGTCGGTGTCGTCCTGGTCGATCCACAGGATCGCACGAACGAGCGTCTCGGCACCCTCGCGGTCGTCGACGCCGTCGAAGAAGACGACGGGGTGGGAGTTCATCCACCGGAACTCGCGCACCGTGATGGTCTTGCCGTGCCAGGGCGAGGCCTCGGGCACCTGCAGCGTGAACGACGAGCCGGGGACGAATCGTCCGTCCGGGTCGTCGGTGTACAGCTCGAGCTTCAGCGCGCCCTTCAGGCCGTGCGCCTTGACCAGGCGCCCGACGCGCAGCTGGGCACGCGGGGTCTTCGCATCGGACATGTCAGTCATCCGCGACGTCGACGCGTACGCGGCGCCCGTCGGCCAGTGCCGACACGACGGTGCGCAGCGCCTTCGCCGTGCGTCCGCCGCGCCCGATGACGCGACCCCGGTCGTCGGGGTGCACGCGCACCTCGATCACGTCACCGCGAGGCGACGTGGAGGTGTGGACTTTCACATCGTCCGGGTGATCGACGATCCCCTTGACGACGTGCTCGAGCGCGGCGGCCAGCAACGGATTACTCTGCGTCGGTCGAGGCGGGTGCCTCGTCGGACGTCGCCTCGGCGGGAGCGGGCTCGTCGGCCTTCTTCTCCGCCTTCGGCTTCACAACGGACTTCTTCGCGGCGTCGAGCTGGAACGGCTCCTTCGGCGCGGCGACCTTCACGGTCGACACGGCGTTCTTGTCGCCCTTGAACTGACCCCAGTCGCCGGTCAGCTTGAGGAGGGCCGCGACCTGCTCGGTGGGCTGGGCGCCCACGGAGAGCCAGTACTGCGCGCGCTCGGAGTCGACCTCGATGAACGAGGGCTCCTCGGTCGGGTGGTACTTGCCGATCTCCTCGATCACACGGCCGTCGCGCTTGGTGCGCGAGTCGGCGACGACGATGCGGTAGTACGGGGCACGGATCTTGCCGAGCCGCTTGAGACGGATCTTGACAGCCACAATTCTCCTGAATGTGTTGGAAGGATGAACGTCGCCTGGAGCGTGGGGTGCACACCCGGCAAAAGCTCTGAGGGAGGATCGCGCGCTGGATAGAGGGTCGAGCAGGCGGTCCAGCCTTCTATTTTGCCAGATGCGGAGGCATCCCGCGAACCACCCCTGACCGCGTGTCAGAATGTGCGCATGACGGTGCCCTTCGCGACATCCGCACGTTCCTCTGTCGGACTGGAATGGGAGCTCATGCTCGCCGACGGAAAGACCGGTGACCTGGCGCCTCGGGCGCCCGAGGTCATCGACGCCCTCGCGGAATCCACCGCGCATGAGCGCTTCACGGTGACCGGCGAACTGCTCACCAACACCCTCGAGGTCACGAGCGGTGTCGGCAGCACCGTGGCGGCCGCCGTCGACGACATCGCCGACGCGATCGCCGCCGTCCGCACGGTCACCGACCCGATGGGACTGGAGCTGCTGTGCGCCGGCAGCCACCCGTTCGCGCAGTGGTTCGAGCAGGGCGTCACCGACAAGACCCGGTATCACAAGCTGATCGAGCGCACCCAGTGGTGGGGTCGCAACATGATGATCTGGGGCGTGCATGTGCACGTCGGCGTGGATGACGTCGACAAGGTGCTGCCCATCGTCAACGCACTCGCGACGTACCTGCCTCACCTGCAGGCGCTGTCTGCGTCGAGCCCGTTCTGGGCCGGCGAGAGCACGGGGTATGCCTCCAACCGGGCGCTGGTGTTCCAGCAGCTGCCCACCGCGGGTCTCCCCTGGCCGCTGCAGAACTGGGCGGAGTACGAGTCCTACCTCGATGACATGGCCGCGACCGGCGTGATGGCGGATGCCACCGAGGTGCGGTGGGACGTCCGCCCGGCTCCGCGCTGGGGCACGGTGGAGGTGCGCGCCTGCGACGGCATGTCGACGCTCCCCGAGCTGGCCGCCGTCACCGCGCTCGTGCAGGTGCTCGTCGAGCACTTCTCGCGCGAGCTCGACGCGGGGCGGGAGCTTCCGATCCTGCAGCCGTGGTTCATACGCGAGAACAAGTGGCGCGCGGCGCGGTACGGGATGGACGCGCGTCTGATCGTCGACCGCGCGGGAACGCAGGTGCCTGTCGCCGAGCACCTGCGCGAGACGATCGACCGGCTCGCCGACGTCGCTGCGGAGCTCAAATGCGCCCGCGAGTTCGCCGGTGTGGACGCCATCGTCAGCGGCGGAGCGAGCTACTCCCGGCAGCTGACGGTGGCCGAGGCCGCGGGAGGCGACCTGCGCGAAGTCGTGCAGCACCTCATCCGCGAGTTCCGCAACGGCCCGACACTGCGCGAGCACCTGCTGACTCTCGCGCGCTGACGCGCGGCCACACGGGCCAGGGCGCTCGTGGCCGGCCAGGTGTCGCCACGCCGGCAGGAACCGAGGCGCGGACACCGTCCGAGCGCAGGAGATCTCCCCGGCGCAGGCCGAATCCGGCGGCATCCGTCCTGCGCTCGCGAGATCACCTGTTCTCACGACGGTGCGGCGGGCGGATGCCGCAAACGTCGCGGCCGGCGGGGCGCCGTCCGAGCACAGGAGATCTCCCCGGCACAGGCGGAATCCGGCGGCATCCGTCCTGCGCTCGCGAGATCACGTGTTCTCACGGCGGTGCGGCGGGCGGATGCCGCAAACGTCGCGGCCCCGGACTCAGCTCTTGCCGAAGAGCTTCTGGATCTCGGCGAGGTCGGCCTCGCTCGGCGGGGTCTGCGCCGCGCCGAGTCCGAAGCCCGACCCGGTGGGAGCAGTGGCCGCTGCCAGCCCGGCGGCCTCTGCGGCGCGCTTGGCGGGGTTGCCCGACCGGGACACGGCCTTCTTCTTCTGCTGCTTGCCGCGCTTGCTCGAGGCGCCCGGCTTGCCGCCCACCGCTCCCATGCCGGGGATGTTGGGGACGCCGCCGCGCGCGACGGTCTTCATCATCTTCGCGGCCTGTTCGAAGCGCTGCACGAGCTGGTTGACGTCGGTGACGGTCATGCCGGAACCGCGGGCGATGCGCAGCCGGCGGGAGCCGTTGAGCACCTTGGGGTTGCGTCGCTCGGC
>NZ_JANJFJ010000212.1:0-7484 GCF_024626565.1 Microbacterium sp. zg.Y909 | reverse complement strand
TCAGCGTGCGGCTCACCCCCACCCTCGAGTTCATTCCGGACGCGATCCCCGAGAACGCCGGGCACATCGAGGACCTGCTGCGCGAGGCGCGCGAGCGCGACGCGGCCGTGGCCGGTCTCGCCACCGGCGCCACCTACGCCGGCGAGCCCGACCCGTACGTGAAGCCGCGCGACCTCGAAGACGCCGAGTGAGTATTCGCGGTCGCGAGTGAGTATTCGCGACGCCGAGTGAGTACTCGGCCTCGCGAGTGACTATTCGCTGCGGCGCCTACGTCGTGCCCGGGCCGCACCCGCAACCTCGGCACCGTCGGACCGCGTGCACAACGTCGCCGATCCGTCCCGCCCCGCCCGCTTTCGCAGGCACCACGGGCCCCGGCCGCTCGAATTCCCGACGTTGCGCACGGTGGCACACCCGTTGACACCGCCATCGATCAGCGCGGCAGCGCCAGCCTGCCCTCGGATGCCTCGACCAGCCCGTCCGCGATCAGCGAGTCGATCGCGCGGTCGCGCTGGCGGGGGTCCGGCCAGTCGGCGATGACCGCCTCCGCCGGCACCGCGTGGGCCGCGGCCTCCCGCAGCACCCGCAGCACCGCCCCGCGCGCCTGCCGGTCGCTGCCCTCGTACCGGGCCTGCCGTCGCCGGTCGTCACCGGTGTCGGGGTACCCGGCTGCCCGCCACGCACACAGGTGCGCGAGCGGGCACGCCTCGCACCGCGGCGCGCGTGCCGTGCACACCACCGCTCCGAGTTCCATCGTCGCCGCGTTGACGACCGCCGCGCCGGCGTCGTCGGCGGGAAGCACCGCCGCCATCGCCGCGAGGTCGCGCCGCGCCGGCGCCCCCGGCTGCGACCGGCCGTCGACTGCCCGGGCCAGCACGCGCCGGGTGTTGGTGTCGACGACCGGATGCCGCTGTCCGTACGCGAACACGGCCACGGCGCGGGCGGTGTAATCGCCGATCCCGGTGAGCGCGAGAAGCGCGGCGACGTCCGCCGGCACGACGCCCCCGTGCAGGTCGCGGATCTCCACGGCCGCGCGGTGCAGCCACAGCGCGCGCCGCGGGTACCCCAGGTTCGCCCACTGCCGCACCGCCTCCGCGGGCGGGGCGGCTGCCAGCGCTGCGGGATCGGGCCAGCGCTCCAGCCACGCCTCGAGGTGGGGGATCACCCGCGCCACCGGCGTCTGCTGCAGCATGAACTCGCTCACGAGCACACCCCACGCGCCGAACTCCGGATGCCGCCACGGCAGGTCCCGCGCGTTCTCCCGGTACCACGCGATGAGCGGAGCGGCGAGGTCGGGCACCGCAAAAGCCTACGACCGCTCGTTCCGCGGGGTGCGCCGTCGCCACCGAAGTAAGCTGGAGGGATGCCCGAGACCACCGCCCCCGACCTCTGGCGGAGCCTGCGCGACGACGTGAGCCAGCATCATCGCCGGGGCCGGATCCTGCTCGCCGTCGACGGGTTCGACGGGGCGGGCAAGACCCGATTCGCCGACGGCTTCGCGACCGTGTTCGACGACGTTCCCGTCTTCCGCGCGTCGGTCGACGGCTTCCACCGTCCGCGTGCGCAGCGCTATGCCCGCGGCCGCACGTCGCCGGAGGGGTTCTACCTCGACTCCTACGATTACGCCGCCTTCCGCCGGGAGCTCATCGAGCCGTTCCGCGCCGGCGAGCCCTTCCGCACCGCGGTGTGGGACGTCGCCGCCGACGCCTCCGTCGACGTCGCTCCGCAGGTCGCCGGCCCCGACGCGGTGCTGCTGGTCGACGGCATCTTCCTGCACCGAGCCGAGCTGCGCGGCCTCTGGCACTGGTCGGTGTGGCTCGACGTCCCGGTCGACGTCGCCTTCGCCCGCCTCGCCGAGCGCGACGGGGCCGACCCCGACCACACCGCGGCCTCGAACGCGCGGTACCGGCAAGGTCAGGAGCTGTACCTGCGCGACGCCGACCCCCGCCGCGCCGCGTCGGCGATCGTCGACAACACCGACTTCCGGCGTCCTGCCCGCGTCTTCCGGGACTTCTGCTGATGGGCGGCATCCTGCTCGTGGACAAGCCCGGCGGCATCACGAGTCACGACGTCGTCGCCCGCGCCCGCCGCGCCATGGGGACGCGCAAGATCGGCCACGCCGGAACCCTCGACCCGATGGCGACGGGCCTGCTGGTGCTCGGCGTCGACAGCGCGACGCGGCTGCTCACTTACCTCGTCGGGCTCGACAAGACCTACGAGGCGACCATCCGGCTGGGCGTGGGCACCGACTCCGATGACGCCGACGGCACCGTGACGACGACGGCGGATGCCGAGGCAGTGGCGGCCGTCGACGACGAGCGGCTCGCCGCCGGCATCGCCGACCTCACCGGGGCGATCTCGCAGGTGCCCAGCAGCGTCTCCGCGATCAAGGTCAACGGCCGGAGGGCGTATGACCTCGCCCGCGCCGGCGAAGATGTGCAGCTGAACGCGCGCGCGGTCACCGTCTCGCGCTTCGCGGTGCGCGAGCGCCGTCACGGCGCCGGCGTCATCGACCTCGACGTCGTGGTCGACTGCTCCAGCGGCACCTACATCCGTGCGCTGGCGCGCGACCTCGGCGCCGCGCTCGGAGTCGGGGGACACCTCACGGCGCTGCGGCGCACGCGCATCGGCCCGTTCGATGTCGCCGACGCGGTCGGTGTCGACGACATCTCCGCCGAGGCGCTCCTGCCGCAGGCGCAGGTCGCCGCGAGCGTGCTCGGCTCGTTCCCCGTCAGCGCGGACGAAGCCCGCGACCTGCGACACGGCAAGCGCCTGACCGGCGCCGCGACCCGGCTCACCACCGAGCGCGCGGCGGCGATCGATCCCGAGGGCCGGCTGGTGGGGATCGTCGAGCGCCGCGGCGACGACGTCAAGAGCGCCATGAACGTCTCGGAGGAGAACTGATGATCCTGTGGTTCGCCGTCGTCCAGGTGGCCGTCGCCGTCGTGGCCGGCCTGCTCTGCGTGGTGCTCGGCCTCGCCGGGCGCCGCCCGAGCGACCTCACGGTCGGCTCGCTGGCGCTGGTCGAGCTGCTCTTGGTGGCACAGGTCGTGGTCGGCATCGCCGCGCCGCTGACAGGAAACCCGCCGTCGGGGAGCTTGCTCGAATTCTGGGTCTACCTCGTCTCGGCCGTGCTGCTGCCCCCGGCCGCCGTGCTGTGGGCGCTCCTCGAGCGCAGCCGCTGGAGCACCGTCATCATGGGAATCGCCGCACTGTCGGTGGCTGTCATGGTCTGGCGCATGCAGGTCATCTGGACGGTGCAGGGCGCATGAGCCGGCTCCTTCCCGCGGCCCCTACACTGGAGCGCGACATGTCCTCCCGCCCGCGTATGACCGGCATCGGCCGTGTGCTCGTGATCGTCTACGCGGTCATGGCGCTCGCTGCCACCGGCCGCTCCTTCGTGCAGATCGTCGAGCGCTTCGACGAGGCACCGCTGGCCTACTCGCTGTCGGCCGCGGCCGCGGTGGTGTACATCCTCGCCACGCTCGCGCTGGTGTTCGCCGGATCCCGGGCCTGGTACGTCGTCGCCTGGGTGGCGATCTGCTTCGAGCTGACCGGCGTCATCGTCGTCGGGTCGCTGACCTTCCTCCTCCCTGAGCAGTTCGACCACCAGACGGTCTGGCAATGGTTCGGGGCGGGGTACCTCTTCATTCCGCTCGCGCTGCCGGTGCTGGGCCTGTGGTGGCTCGTCACGCACCGCCCCGGCCGCGTCGTGGAATCCGCTGTCGAACCGGTCGAGAGGTCCTCCTGGTGATCACGTTCCGCGATCCCGCCGAGATCCCCGCCGGCTTCGGCCCGTCGGTGGTCGTCATCGGCAAGTTCGACGGCGTGCACGCCGGCCACCGCGCCGGCATCGACCGTGCCCGGGTGGAGGCGGCGTCCGAGCGCGCCCGCGTCGTGGCGGTGACCTTCGACCGCAATCCGCTGAGCGTGCTGCGACCCGAGATCTGTCCCGAAGACCTGGTCAGCGTCGATCAGAAGCTCGCCCTGCTGGCGGACACCGGGGTGGATGCCACCCTCGTGCTGCGCTTCGACCGCGCCCTGGCAGACCTCGCCCCGGAGGAGTTCGTGCGTCGGGTGCTGGTGGATGCCGTGGGTGCGGTGACGGTGTTCGTCGGCAGCGACTTCCGCTTCGGGCGCGGGGGAGCAGGCAATCCCCAGCTGCTGGCCGACCTCGGCCGTGAGTACGGGTTCCGGGTGCAGGTCATCGACGACATCCGTGCGCACGACGAGGGGCGGCGCGTGTCGTCCACGTGGATCCGCACGCTCCTGGCCGAGGGTGACGTCGAGACCGCCGCGCGCCTGCTGGGGCGCCCGGCCGCCGTCCGCGGTGAGGTGGTCCACGGGCTCAAGCGCGGGCGCGAGCTGGGCTTTCCGACCGCGAACCTCTCGGTCGAGGCCGAGGGCTTCATCCCCGCAGACGGCGTGTACGCGGGCTGGCTCGTCGACCATGGGGCGATCGATGGGGCGGATGCCACACCCTCACCGCACTCGACGACGCGGTACCCCGCCGCCATCTCGGTGGGGACCAACCCCACCTTCGACGACGTCGCGGTGCGCCAGGTGGAGGCGTACGTCCTGGACGAGACAGAGCTCGACCTCTACGGCCACCGGGTCGAGGTGCACTTCATCGCCCGCATCCGCGGGATGGTCGCCTTCGAAGGCATCGACGCCCTCATCGCGCAGATGACGGACGACGTCCAGCGCGTCCGCGCCGCGCTGCAGTAGGCCGGGTCAGTAGGACGACTCGTCGACGGCGCCCGACGCCGATTCGCCGGCGAGGACGGCACGCAGTTCGCCGAGGATCGTGGCGCTGGCGCTCGTGCCCAAGCGCGACGCGCCGGCATCGATCATCGCGAGCGCCGTGTCGAGGCTGCGCACGCCGCCCGAGGCCTTCACCTGCACCCCCGGACCGACGTTGGCGCGCATGAGCCGGACGTGCTCGACGGTCGCGCCGCCGCCGGCGAAGCCGGTGGAGGTCTTGACGAAGTCGGCTCCGCCGGCCTCGGTGAGCCGGCTGCCGCGGGCGATCTGCTCCTCGTCCAGCAGGCTCGTCTCGAGGATGACCTTGGTGATCAGGCCCCCCGCGGCATCCACGACGGCGCGGATGTCGTCGACGACGACCTCGTCGAAGCCCGAGCGGAGGGCGCCGATGTTGATGACCATGTCGAACTCGGTCGCGCCGTCCTCGAGCGCACGGATCGTCTCGGCCACCTTCGCGGTGGTCGAGGTGGTGCCGTGCGGGAACCCGATGACGGTGCCGACGGCGACGCCGGTGCCGTCGAGCCGCTGCACGGCGTAAGGAATGTCGGACGGACGGACGCACACACTGAAGACGCCCCACTCGGCCGCGATGTCCAGTTCCGCGTCCACGTCCGACCGGGTGAAGTCGGGCTTCAGGATCGCGTGGTCGATGGTGGCGGCGAGTTCGCGTTCAGTGAGACGGGGCATGGGTCAAGCGTAACCGTGCAACCGCAGGATGCCGCAGGTCACGACCGGGCGACCCCCAATCGCACGACGGCCCACGACACCGGCGGAAGCGTCGCACGCAGCACGCCGTCGTCGATGCCCACGCCGCGCAGGGGAACCAGCCCGACGGAGTCGGGTGCCTCCTGGGTGTTGGCGGTGTGGCGGTCGCCGTCGTCGGGAACGGTCAGCACCTCGGCATCCTTCACCTCGGTGACGTCGAGCCCCCGCAGCTCGAGCGTCACCTCGGCGGCCTCATCCAGCGACCGGTTCGCCAGGAACAGCGCCACCTCGCCCGTCTGCTCGTCCCACGTCGCGGCAGCGTCGACCGCGTCGACGTCGCCGAACTTCACCGTCGGGATCTGCGCCGAATCCACCGCGAGCCGCAGGATGCGACCGCGGGCGAGGTGGGCGATGCGGGCGAAGGGCCAGAAGATCGTCTGCCGCCACGCGGGGCCGTTCTCCTCGGAGCGGATGGGGGCGATGACGTTGACCAGCTGCGCCTGGTTGGCGATGCGCACGCGGTCGCCGTGACGCAGCAGGCTGTGGAGGAACGTGCCCACCACGACCGCGTCGGTGACAGAGTAGGTGTCTTCGATGAGGCGCGGGTGCTCCCGCCACTGCCGGGCCACGAGGTGTGGCTGATCGTCGGTCTGCAGGCCCTCCTGGTACCAGACGTTCCACTCGTCGAACGAGATGTCGACCTGTTTGCGGTGCTTGCCGGCGGCCTTGACCGCGTCGATGGTCGACACCACGCCTTCGATGAAGGCGTCCATGTCGACCGCTTCGGCCAGGAACGACGCCGCATCGTCGTTGCGTTCCTGGTAGTAGGCGTGCATCGAGATGTAGTCGACCTCGTCGTAGGCGTGGGTGAGCACGGTGTGCTCCCATGACCCGAAGGTGGGCATCTGGCGGTTCGATGACCCCACAGCGACGAGTTCCAGGTCGGGGTCGACGAACCGCATCGCCTTGGCGGTCTCCTGCGCGAGACGGCCATACTCGTGCGCGGTCTTGTGCCCGATCTGCCAGGGCCCGTCCAGCTCGTTGCCCAGGCACCACAACCGGATGTCGAAGGGCTTCTCGGCACCGTTGCGGCGCCGCAGGTCCGACCAGTAGGTGCCGCCGGCGTGATTGGAGTACTCCACGAGCGCCCGCGCCTCTTCGACGCCGCGCGTGCCGAGGTTCACCGCCTGCATCACCTCGACGTCGGCCTCCCGTGCCCAGTCGACGAATTCGTGCAGCCCGAAGGCGTTCGTCTCCACGGTGTGCCAGGCGCCGTCGAGGCGCCGCGGCCGGTCGGCGACGGGACCGACGCCGTCCTCCCAGAGGTATCCGGAGACGAAGTTGCCGCCCGGGTAGCGCACGACCGTCGGCCCCATCTCCTTCACCAGCGCCAGCACGTCCCGGCGGAACCCCCGCTCGTCGGCCTGCGGGTGCCCGGGCTCGAAGATGCCGGTGTAGACGCAGCGTCCCATGTGCTCGACGAACGAGCCGAAGAGCCGGCGGGGCACGTCTCCCACCGTGAAGTCGCGGTCGATGACGATGCGGGCGCGGGGCATGGTTCTCCTGTCGAAAGGGGGTGTGGCGAGGGGGAGCGCGGCTCAGGTGCCGCCGAAGCCGGTCGTGGCGACGCCGCGGACGATCTGCTTCTGGAAGATCAGGAACAGCACGATCAGCGGCAGCGAAGCGAGCACCGCCTGCGCCATGACCTGGGCGTACTGCACCCCGTAGGCGCTGATCACGGTCTGCAGGCCCACCGGCAGGGTCATGAGGTTCGTGTCGTTGATGATGAGGAACGGCCAGAGGAAGTTGTTCCAGGTCGAGATGAACACGAAGATCGCAACGGCGGCCAGGATGCCACGCGACAGCGGCAGCGCGATGGACCAGAACACGCGCACTCTTCCGGCGCCGTCGACCCGGGCGGCATCCTCGAGTTCGATCGGCACCTGGTCGAAGAACTTCTTCAGGATGAACACCATCGCCGGGGCGACCACCTGCGGCAGGATCAGTCCCAGCGGGGT
>NZ_JANJFJ010000025.1:0-26517 GCF_024626565.1 Microbacterium sp. zg.Y909 | reverse complement strand
GAACTGGTACATCTGCTGCACGATGTTGCCGAGCAGCAACGGCACGGAGAAGAGGAGGATGACGCGCCAAGGGCTGCCGGTGGTCAGGGACGTGGACATGCAGGACTTCCGGGGAATCGGGGGGCGGGGACGCCGGAGCGGCGAAAGCAACGGGCCATCCTATCGCCGGATTCGAATCGATTCGAATCGCGGTCGGCGCGGCATCCCCTCACCGAGAAACCACTTCTCGGCTGAGACATCACGCGTCGCGTGGTGTCTCGCCGCGAAGATGGTGTCTCGCCGAACCGGTGGCCTCTCCTCGCCGGGGGCACCCGCCGGCCACCCCCATCCCTGCCACACCCCAGCCCCGGGGTCTATCGTGAGCGGCGCCGAGCACACAGCCCGGGCGACACCACAGAACGAACGTAACGAAGGAGACGCGCATGCGCGCAGTGATCATGCAGGCCGCAGGAGACGTGCGCGTCGAAGACCGGGACGACCCCGTGATCGTCGAGCCCACCGACGCCATCATCCGACTCGCTGCCAGCTGCATCTGCGGCTCGGACCTCTGGCCGTACCGCGGGGCGGACAAGGTGAACCGCACCCCCATGGGCCACGAGTACGTCGGGGTCGTCACCGAGATCGGCGACGACGTGCGCACCGTGAAAGTCGGCGACTTCGTCGTGGGGTCGTTCTTCGCCTCGGACAACACCTGCGAGATCTGCCGTGCCGGCTACCAGTCGCGCTGCGTGCACGCCGTGCCGATGGGCCGCATCGGCACGCAGGCCGAATACGCCCGCATCCCGCTGGCCGACGGCACCCTCGTCGCGACTCCCGGCCAGCCCGATGCCGACCTGATCCCCTCGCTGCTGGCGGCATCCGATGTGCTCGGCACCGGCTGGTTCGCCGCCGTCGCGGCAGAAGCCGGTCCTGGAAAGGCGGTGGCGGTCGTCGGCGACGGCGCCGTGGGGCTCATGGGGATCCTGGCCGCGCGCGAGCTCGGCGCCGAGCGCATCATCGCGATGAGCCGGCATGCCGACCGGCAGGCGCTCGCACGGGAGTTCGGCGCGACCGACATCGTCGAGGAGCGTGGCGACGCGGGCGTCGCCCGCATCAAGGAGCTCACCGACGGGCTGGGCGCGCACTCCGTGATCGAGGCGGTCGGCACACAGGAGTCGATGCTGCAGGCCATGCGCTCCACACGCCCCGGCGGTCACATCGGGTTCGTCGGCGTGTCGCACGACGTGAGCCTGCCGGGCCGCGAGATGTTCTTCGCGCTCGTGCACCTGCACGGCGGACCGGCGCCCGTGCGGCGATTCCTGCCCGAGCTGATCCAGCGCATCTGGGACCGCGAGATCGATCCGGGCAAGGTCTTCGACCTGGCGCTCCCCCTCGAGGATGCCGCAGAGGGCTACCGCGCCATGGACGAGCGCCGGGCGATCAAGGTGATGCTCACGGTGTGACCGTCAGCTGATCTTCCGACGGTAGATGCGCAGCGCGAGCACGAACGCCACCAGCAGAATGCCGAGGCACCACGCCAGCGCGATCCAGATGTCGGTGCCCACCGGCTGCCCCTGCAAGAGCGCACGCACGGTGTTCACGATCGAGGTGACCGGCTGGTGGTCCGCGAACCATCGGACCGGTGCGGGCATGGTGTCGGTGGGCACGAAGGCCGAGCTGATGAACGGCAGGAAGATCAGCGGATACGAGAACGCGCTGGCTCCGTCCACGGTCTTCGCCGTCAGCCCGGCGATGACCGCGAGCCACGTCAGGGCCAGTGTGAACAGCACGAGGATGCCGGCGACGGCCAGCCAGGCGAGCACACTCGCGCTGCTGCGGAACCCGATGAGCAGCGCGACCGCGATGACGATCGCCACCGCGGCGAGGTTGGCGACGAGCGATGTCAGCACGTGCGCCCACAGCACGCCCGAGCGGGCGATCGGCATCGACTGGAATCTCTCGAAGACACCGCTCTGCATGTCGAGGAAAAGCCGGTAGGCCGTGTACGCGACGCCCGAGGCGACCGTGATCAGCAGGATGCCGGGCAGCATGTAGTCCACGTACGCCGCCGACCCGGTGTCGATCGCGCCGCCCAGCACGAACACGAAGAGCAGCATCAGCGCGATGGGCGTGACCGCTGTCGTGATGATGGTGTCGGGGCTGCGCAGGATGTGGCGCAGGGAGCGACCCAGCAGCACGCCGGTGTCGCCGAAGAAATGGGCGCCCGAGCCGGCTGTGCCGGCGGGGACGCGTGCGGTGATGGTCACGACGGCTTCTCCTCCGTGGACCCGGCGGCGCCGCCTCGGTCCGCCGGGTCGCCGATGACGGCGAGGAAGATCTCCTCGAGACTCGGCTGCTTCTCGATGTACTCGGCCTTCGTCGGCGGCAGCAGGCGCTTGAGCTCAGCCAGCGTCCCCGCAACGATGATGCGCCCCTCGTGCAGGATCGCGATGCGATCGGCGAGGTGCTCGGCCTCTTGGAGGTACTGCGTGGTCAGCAGCACCGTGGTGCCGGCGGCGGCGAGTTCCCGCACGGCATCCCAGACGGCCAGACGCGCCTGCGGGTCCAGGCCCGTGGTGGGCTCGTCGAGGAAGATCACCGACGGGTGGCCGATGAGGCTCATCGCGATGTCGAGGCGACGGCGCATGCCTCCCGAATACGTGGCCACCCGACGGTCTGCGGCTTCGGCGAGCCCGAATCGATGCAGCAGCTCAGCGGCGATCCCGCCGGGGAGGGACTGGTGACGCAGACGCGCCACCAGCACGAGATTCTCCCGCCCGGTGAGCACCTCGTCGACGGCGGCGAACTGGCCGGTGAGACTGATCGACTCGCGGACCCGGGCGGGCGCGGCGGCGACGTCGAAGCCGTTCACCGTGACGCTGCCGGCATCCGCCCGCAGGAGCGTCGACAGGATGCGCACCACCGTGGTCTTTCCGGCGCCATTGGCACCGAGAAGGGCGAAGATGGTGCCGCGGTCGACGGCGAAGTCGACCCCGCGCAGCACGGGGAGAGCCCGGTAGGACTTCTCCAGACCGACCACCTCGATGGCCGGTGCAGGTGCGATCATCAGCCCGCCTCGTTCCCGTCCTGTCGACGTGCGGCATCGTCGATCGCCTGCGTGAGACGAGCGCGTTCCTTGTCGACCCATCGCTCCCCGCCATAGGCCTGCACGAAGGTGTCGGCGAAGTCGACCGGGTCGTCCCCGACGATCCCCCGTACGGAGGTGCCGTCGGCGGCCGCCTGCTCCCAGAGGTCGGCGAGGTCGGCGAACATCCTCACCATCGTGTCGCCGTCGGTGATCCCCCCGCACGCGAGGAGGTACCGGTGCACGGCCTGCGCGGCGGTGGCATAGGGCTCGGGAAGAGCTTTGATGCGCGCCACGTCGTGGCGATACTGCTTCTTCTGCTCGAGCGGCCCCGTGAGGTACTCGATCCACTTGCGTGTCATGTCAATCCTCTCCTCGGTCCTGCTCAGGGGTGGCGCGAAGCTGGTCCAGCCGACTCGACAGAAAGCTCCAGGTCCGCCAGAACTCCGCGAGGTACTCGCGGCCTCGCGCGTTGAGCGTGTAGACCTTGCGCGGCGGACCCTTCTCGGACGGCACTTTCGCCACGTCGACCAGCCCGCGCTGCTCGATGCGCACCAGCAGGGCGTACACCGTGCCCTCGGCGATGTCGCTGAACCCGCGATCACGCAGCGACGCGGTGATCTCGTATCCATAGGCGGGGCGCTCAGCCAGGATCGCCAGCACGATGCCCTCCAGGATGCCTTTGAGCATCTCGGTCGCCTGCTTGCCCATCGGACTCCTCACCACTACTCAATATTGCTGACTACCGGTACATAGTAACGCTTGGTACTGACGGCGCAACCCCTGGCATCCGAACAAGCCGGAGACCCCTTGTTTATGGTCAGACCACATGGGATGATCGCCATAGGAAATCCCAAAGAAGGGCACAGACCATGGAACGCACAGCCGTCATCACCGGTTCCGCCAGCGGAATCGGACGGGCCGCCGCCGAACTCCTCGCTGAGCGCGGTTACCGCGTGATCGGCGTGGACATCGCCGGGGCGGACATCAACGTCGACCTCACGACCCCCGAGGGTCGGGAGACTCTCGTGGCCGAGGTCACCGAGCGCTCCGGCGGCACCGTCGACGTCGTCATCGCCAACGCCGGACTGTCGTCGCCGACCGTGGCCACCGCAGCGGTGAACTTCTTCGGCGCCGTGGCCACCCTCGCCGGGCTCCGGCCGCTGCTGGCCGCCTCCCCCGCCCCGCGCGCGGTCGCGACCACCTCGATGGCGGCGCTGTTCCCGCCGGACGAGGCGCTGCTGCAGGCGTTCCTCGCCGAGGACGAGCCGGCCGCCCTCGCGCGTGCCGCCCAGCTCGCCGATGACCCCGCCCAGGCCAACCTCATCTACGGCACCTCGAAGCAGGCGCTCGCCCGCTGGCTGCGGCGCGTCGCGCCCACTCCCGAATGGGCGGGCGCAGGCATCGCCCTCAACGCCGTCGCCCCCGGCGTCGTCGCGACACCGATGACGTTCGATCTGACCGGTACCGAAGAGGCCAAGGCGGCGCTGCTGCAGCGCGTGCCGATGCCCCTCAACGGCATCTTCGAGCCGGGCGACGTCGCCGCCCTCATGGCCTGGCTCGTCAGCGAGGAGAACGCGCACCTGTGCGGTCAGGTGATCTACATCGACGGCGGGTCGGATGCCGTGATCCGCGGCGACTCCACCTGGTGACCTGAGCGCGCATGCGGGGCCCGGTTACGCTGTCCGAAGACGACAGGAAGGGTCCCGCATGACCGCTCTCTCCGACCCCACCGACCCCGTCCGCGGCGCCACCGTGCTGATCACCGGCGGGGCGCGCGGCATGGGCGAGCTCTTCGCCCGGCGCGCCGTCGCCGGAGGAGCGCGCGCCGTCGCCCTCTGGGACGTCGATGAAGAGGCGGCGAGCGCTCTGGCCGTGCGCCTGCGCACCTCGGGCGTCGATGTGCGCGCCTACCGCGTGGATGTCTCCCAGCAGGAGCAGGTCGCCACCGGCCTCGCCCGCACCCGCGAAGAGCTCGGCGAGCCCGACATCCTCGTGAACAACGCCGGCATCGTGCGCGCCGGGGTGTTCTGGGACAACGACCCCCACCGCGACATCGACCTCACCATGCGGGTGAACACCCTCGCCGCGATGTGGCTGACCCGCGAGGTGCTGCCGGCGATGATCGCCGACACCGGCCGCCCCAAGCGCATCCTCAACATCGCCTCGGCCGCGGGCACCCTCGCGAACCCCAACATGGCCGTGTACGCGGCATCCAAGTGGGCGATGATCGGCTGGAGCGACTCGGTGCGCCTCGAGCTGCGCGCGCGTGGCCACCGCCACATCGGCGTGACGACGTTCTGCCCCAGCTACATCTCCACCGGCATGTTCGCCGGAGCGCGCGGCCCCCTGCTGACGCCGATCATGACACCGCAGCAGGCCACCCGCGCCGCGTGGCGCGGCATGGTGCGCGGCACCCCGATGGTGCTGCGCCCGTGGACGGTCAAGCTCGCCATGGCGCTGCGCGGCGTGCTTCCGACCCGCGTCTGGGACGTCGTGGCCGACAAGGTGTTCAAGGTGTACTCCTCGATGGACCACTTCACCGGCCGCACCGGCTCGTAGCAGCACCCCCCGAGGAGCAGCCGTGAAGGTCGACCTGAAGAAGCAGATCGAGACCTACACGGCGCCTGCGGGGAGGTTCGAAGTGGTCACCGTGCCGCCGCTGCAGTACCTCATGCTCGACGGACACGGCGATCCGAACACGTCTCAGGCCTACGCCGACGCGCTGGCGACGCTGTATCCCGCCGCCTACAAGCTCAAGTTCTTCAGCAAGACCACCCTGGACATGGACTACGTCGTCATGCCGTTGGAGGCGCTGTGGTGGGCGCAGGACATGGAGACGTTCACCAGCGCCCGGGACAAATCCCAGTGGGACTGGACCGTGATGAACCTCGTGCCGCAGTGGATCACCGACGATCATGTCGCCGACGTCATCGCGATGCTCGAGCAGAAAGGCGACGCGCCGGCGCTCGATCGCCTGCGGCTCGAGACCCTCGATGAGGGCCTGGCGGCGCAGACTCTGCACGTCGGCTCGTACGACGATGAGGCCCCGGTGCTGGCGCGTCTGCACGAGGAATACCTGCCGGCGAACGGGCTGGCGCGCACCGGTAAGCACCACGAGATCTACCTCAACGATCCGCGGCGCACCGAGGCGGCGGCGCTGCGGACGATCCTGCGTCAGCCCGTCGCGCGGGTGTGAGCGGAGGCAGACGGCGGCGAACGCAGTGAGCACCCGCAACGGGCCGGCGCCCGCTACAACGCCCCGTGCTCGAGCAGCCGCGCCAGGATCGAGCCGTCGGGCACCGCCTCGGGGTCGTACTTGTAGCTGAGCTTCTGCACGATCGACAGGCGCGCCATGATGTCGGCGACGCCGGGGAACCAGGGCTCCATCATGCTCAGCTGCAGCAGGTGACTGGCGGTGCTCGAAAGCGAGGGGACCCGCGACCACTGCCCGCGGAATTCCGGGATCAGCGAGTGGAGCGTCTCGAAGATGCGGTGATAGAGGAAGTAGTCCGGCACGTCCTCACGGGCCTCCCACCACATCTCGAGCGCGACCCGCTGCAGCGTGATCACGAGAGAGCCCGGCACGGCGGCGATGAACCAGTTGCCGATCTCGCGATGCGTCCAGCGCGGGTAGACGACCCCCGCGTCGAGGTAGGTGAGGATCGCATCGTCCAGAGGGCCGGGCAGCCAGCAGGTGGCATCCACCCAGATCCCGCCGTACTTCTCCAGCAGCGCCACACGCACGTAGTCGGCGAAGTGCGCCGGATGGTGCTCGGCCAGCACCGAGGTGACGCGATCAGGGATGGCGATGAGTTCGCGGATGCCGGCGGCGTCGAGCACACGGGCATCGGGATGCACCTCGCGCACCCTGTCGATACAGGCACGCACGAGCTCGGGCGCCTGATCGACGCCCGCGTCCCAGTAGCAGTAGACCGGCAGCTCGTCGGTGCCGACGCGTCCGCCGTCGCGGGCGGCCAGGCGCCTGCCGTGGGCCACGCGCCCGCGCCCTGCAGGAAGCCCTGCGGCGGCGCGCAGCTCCGGCACGCGCGGGGTGAAGAACTCCGTCACGATGCGCCCGCCCCGACGGGCGGCAACGGGATCCACCGTGTCTTTGAATCTCTCCATCCGCAAGAACTGCGATTCCAGCCCCGCAAGGAAGGCGGCCACGGGGGCCGCGACGGCCGACGCGGGGCGCGAGACGCTCTCGTCGCTCATCGGGCCGATCCGCTGTCGCGACCACGGGCGCCTGGCATCATGGGCCCATCATGGCGCGACGACCGTCCGGCAACCACCCCTCCCCGCGCTGTCGACCTCGGGCGATGCCCTCGGCGCTGAAGCACCGGCGCTTCCAGGACGTAATCTTGTCCGGTGCAGATGAACAAAACCCGGGCCTGGAACCGCTTCTACGCGGAAGGGACGCCCGTCGACATCGAGCTGCCGACGGGCTCGCTCGTCGACCTGCTCGACGAGCGGACCGCGCAGTACGCCGACCGCCCTGCCGTGACCTTCTTCGGCGCCTCGCAGACCTACCGCGAACTCGCTGATCGCGTCTCCCGCGTGGCGGGCGGCCTGGCCGCGCTCGGGGTCAAGCCCGGGGACCGGGTGGCGCTCGTGCTGCCCAACGCGCCACAGCACCTCGCCGCCTTCTACGCCGTGCTGCGCCTGGGCGCGATCGTCGTGGAGCACAACCCGCTCTACACCCGCGACGAGCTCGAAGTGCAGTTCCGCGATCACGGGGCGACCGTCGTCATCACCTGGGACAAGATGGCCCCGGTGATCCAGTCGCTGCCCGCCGATCTCGGCATCCGCACGATCATCTCGGTCGACATCACCCGCGCGATGCCGCTGACGACCCGCCTTGCGCTGCGCCTGCCGATCGCGAAGGCGAAGGCCTCGCGCAACAAGCTCACCGCCCCCGCGCCGGGCACCATCCCGTTCTCGCAGCTCGAGAAGTCCGCTCCGCTGCCGGCATCCACCCCCCGCCCGTCGGTCACCGACATCGCGTGCCTGCAGTACACCTCGGGCACGACCGGCACCCCCAAGGGCGCGATCATCACGCACGGCAACCTGTGGGCCAACGCCCGCCAGGGTGGGGCCTGGATGCCGCGCTTCACGCACGGTGAGGGCAGCATCTACGGCCTGCTGCCGATGTTCCACTCGTTCGGCGTGCTGCTGTCGGTGATCTATGCCGTCGAGACGGGCTCGAACGCGGTGCTGTTCCCCACCTTCGACCCCGAGCTGGTGTCGCAGGCGGCGAAGCAGTACCCGCCGACGTTCATCCCCGCCGTGCCGCCGATGTTCGACCGGCTCGCCCGCGTCGCCCGCGAGGGCAAGCTCGACCTGTCGGACGTCGTCTACGCCATCTCCGGGGCGATGACCCTCACCCCCGCGATCGTGAAGCGCTGGGAGGAGCAGGCCGGCTCCATGCTCAACGAAGGCTACGGGCTCACCGAGACGAGCCCCGTGGCCCTCGCGAACCCGTTCAACTCCTCGCGCAAGATCGGCGCCATCGGCATCCCGTTCCCCTCCACCGACATCCGCGTCGTCGACCCCAACGAGCCCACACGCGAGGTCGAGCAGGGCGAGGTCGGCGAGTTGCTGATCAAGGGCCCGCAGGTCTTCCACGGCTACTGGAACCGCCCGGAGGAGACCGCGCAGGCACTGCTCGAGGGCGGCTGGCTGCGCACCGGCGACCTCGTCGTGCAGGATGAGGACGGCTTCGTCACGGTCGTGGACCGCAAGAAGGAGATCATCATCACCGGCGGCTTCAACGTCGCCCCGAGTGAGGTCGAGAAGGTGCTCAACGCCCTGCCGGGTGTGGCGGGCTCTGCTGTGGTCGGCATCCCCCGCGGCGGCGGCGCCGAGGTCGTGACGGCGGTCGTGGTGCCCGAGCCGGGTGCGACGTTCGACGAGGATGCCGCGCGCGCGGCGGCCCGCGAACAGCTCGCCGAGTACAAGCGCCCGAGCTCCTACCGCGTGTGGGAGGAGCTTCCCACCTCGCTCATCGGCAAGGTGCTTCGCCGGCGCGTGCGCGACACGCTCATCGCCGACCGCAACGCCGTGCGGGCCATCCCGGTCGACGAGGACTGAGCGTCCCCTCTCACCCGGTCCGCGGGGGTTCGATGCCACTCGGGCACCGGTGATCGCCACGTCGCCCGCCCCCTCTCCCCGGATGCGGAGATCTGCCGAAATGCGGATGCCGGCGCGGGAAACGTCCTCATCCGGGCGGATCTCCGCATTCCGGCGCACCCCGAACCAGCCCGGTAGCCCCACCTCACCCAGACCCGGGCCGGCAGACCCGGGTCCGCGCGCTCAGCGCGGGTCGATGCGCAGCGTCGTCTCGTGGGATGCCGGTCCCGTGACGGTGCCGACGATCTGCGGCCCGTAGCGGTCGTACTTGGCGTGGTAGGCGGCATCCACCGCCTCCTGCGTCGCAGTGTCGGCGGCGTCGATCGCGGTGAACGTCACCGCACGGTCCACGCCGCCGGCGCGGACGCGTCCCACCCCGGCGTGCCGGGCACGCCGGTACCAGGGGTTGTCGGGGCCGTACGCCGACCGGATGTAGAGAGCGTCGCCGGAGCGCACCGTCCAGATGGTGACGAAGGGGCGTTCGGTGCCGTCGCGGCGGGTCGAGGAGACCTGCAGCTCCTCGGCGCCGCCGATCCGGGTGAGGTCATCGGCATCCCAGCTCATCGGCTCCCCCTCCGCCTTCCCCGGCGCCGGAGGCCGGACGGCTGACTCCGACCGTACGACGCCGCAGACGGCCGCACCAGGGTCCCCCTCGACGGCGGCGGCCCTGCGCTCTACGCTGACCGGCATCCAGACGACGCTGCGAGGTGATGACATGACCGTGATGGTGGTGGATGCGGCGCGGCGCGATCTGCTCGACCGCGTGCTGCGGCGACTTCCGGCGGGGTTGGTGCGCGAAGTGCCGATGTTCGGCACGATCGCCGTGATGTTCGACGGATCGATGCTCGTCGCGGCACGCAAGGACCTGGGACTGCTCGTGCACGTCAGCGCCGACGACGACGCCGATCTCGTGACACGGCCCGAGGCCGTGCGCGCCGAGATGGGCCCCGGCCGTTCCATGGGCCCGGGGTGGATCCACATCAACCCCGATGCGGCGCAGGACGAGGGGACGCTGGACTTCTGGGTCGCGCAGGCGCTGCGGCGCCAGGCCGGCTGATCCGCCGCGTCGCAGGCTGGATGCCGTGAACCCGGGGATCCTGCTGGCGCTGCTGTCGGCCGTCGCATACGGAACATCGGACTTCATCGGCGGCGTCGGGGCGCGTCGGTCCTCGCCCTTGCAGATCCTGCTCATCGGCCAGATCGCGGGGACGCTCGCCCTGCTGACGGCGGCACTGATGCTCGGGGGCACGCCGACGACGACCGACATCGCATGGGGCGTGGCCGCGGGCGTCGGGTCCGCGGCCGGTGGACTGTTCCTGTACCGGGGACTGGCACGCGGTCGGATGGGTCTGGTCGCGCCCCTGTCGGCCGTCGGGGCGGCGGCGCTGCCGGTGCTCGTGGGGGTGGTGCTCGGCGAGCGTCCCGGCCTGCTGGTCTGGGCCGGCATCGTCATCGCCCTCCCGGGCATCTGGCTGGTCTCCCACGAGGCCGGGCCCTCACGCCCGCAGCAGTCGTGGGGTGCGCTCACGGACGGCGCGCTCGCGGGGGTCGGATTCGGCCTGCTGTTCATCTGCCTGGCGCAGATCGGCCCCGATGCCGGCCTGATGCCGCTCGCCGCGAACCAGGCCACCGGGGCAGTGCTGGCCGGCATCGTCGCGGGGGCCGCGCGACCGCGACCGCGCTGGCGCGGCCACCGCGCTGCGATCGGCTGGGGCGCCGCGGCGGGGCTGACCGGCGCGGTGGGCACCCTCGCCTTCCTGCTGTCCAGCGGCCAGACCACCCTCGCCGTGGCCGCCGTGCTCAGCTCGCTCTACCCCGCCGTCACCGTCCTGCTGGCGGCCGGCGTGCTGCGGGAGAGGCTCAGCGGGCCGCAGGGTGCCGGCATCGGCATCTGCACACTCGCCATCGTCGCGCTCTCGCTCGGCTGAGGGCCCCGCTCACCTGAAGGAGCTGTCTCGCCGACGACCTGCGGGCGCCAGGCCGCTCGCGCGTCGCACCCGGCGGCGTCAGGCGAGCGGGGTGAACACCGGGTCGGCGCCGCGGGTGAAGACGCCGACCGTGGCGGTGGGGATCTCCTGCCAATGCCGGCGCGACCAGTGCAGCTCGAGTGGTTCCGAGACCACGAGCTGCGCCCCGTCGGGAAGGCGCTCGGCACGCCCCTCGCCCACATGCAAGGTCTCCGGCCCGACGCTGTGGAAGAGCGACGGCGGCGGCAGCTCGCCGGCATCCGCGCTCAGCCACCGCGCCACCACCAGGCGCTCACCGTCGGAGGCGCAGAACGCGCCGCGGAACGCCGCGGTGACGCCGTGCGCGGCGCGCGCCGCTTCGACGTGAGCGATCATCCGCCCCAGGGCACCCGCTGGATCGGTGGCGAGGCCGTAGGTCAGCGCGAGGAAGAAGCACACTTCGCTGTCGGTGGTGCCCCGGATGTGCGGGTACAGCTCGGGCGCGACATCCATCGTGAGGTCGCGCTTGAGCGCGGCGAACCCGCCGATCTCGCCGTTGTGCTGGAACATCCACCCGTCGTGCACGAAGGGGTGGGCGTTCTGCTCGGCGATCGTGCCGCCGGGCGCCGCCCGCACGTGGGCGAGGAAGCAGGGGGACTCGATCTGCGCTGCGAGGTGGCGCAGGTTGTCGCTGTCCCATGCCGGCGTGACCTGCCGGAACTGCCCCAACGTGCCCGCGCGGCCAGACCAGGCGAGACCGAAACCGTCGCCGTTGGTGGGGAACGCGTGCTCCCGGAACTGCGACGCCATCGTCGTGCCGGGCAGGTACAGCCGGCGGGCGACCAGGCTCTGGTCTATCAGCGAGTGGTCGGGGCGCACCAGCACGTCTTCGACGGCAAGCGGGGAGCCGAGATACGCGATCCACCGGCACATCCCGACACCCCCTTGCGTCTCGCCCGGACCGAGGCTGCTACTTCATCTCGCCGAACGTGCGATCGATGTCCTTCATCTCCATCGCGGCGGTCGCCTCGATGAGCTCCCGCAGGTCGGCGTCGGCGCCAGGCGAGAATTCTTCGGGGCGTTCGGGGGCGATCGTCATCGGCACGCCGGCCGGCGCCTGCTCGGTGGCATCCAGCTGGGTGCCGTCCTTGGAGGGCGACAGGCCCTGGAAGATCTTCCCCGCCTCGGACAGGTTGGTGAGGTCGAAGGAGTACTGCTTGCTCTGCAGGCCCATGTCGAGCAGCCGCGCGACCTCGGGGAACTTCTCCGCGTTGGTCTTGGGGATGGGCAAGGCGGTGCGCCAGTTGACGCCGAGGGTCTCTAGCGCGCGGGCGAACGCGTTCTCGTGCGCCTGGTCGCGGACGATCAGGTAGGAGATCGTGCTGCGGGCCGTCTTGTTGGAGGTCATCTCGTAGAGGCGGCACTTCTGCAGGCGACCGGTCGACTCGAGCATGAGGTTGTAGAGCAGGTCGAGCACGAGGTTGCCCGAGTTGTAGACGTAGCTGCCCAGCCACGGGTTGCCTGCGGCATCCACGGGCATGGCCCCCTGCGCACCGACCAGGTAGTGGTGGATGTTGCTCTCGGACGTCGCGACCTGCAACGGCGTCGCGCCACCCGCACCGGGAGCGTCGACGGTGTCGGTGGGCTTGCCCTTGTACCCGGGCGATCCGTCGAGCAGCCGGGAGATGGTCGTGCCGATGAGCTCGACGTGGCTGATCTCCTCGGTGCCGATGCCCTGGATGAGGTCCTTGTAGGGCTTCGCCGACGGGCCGCGGAAGTTGATGCTCTGAAAGAGGTACTGCATCATCGTGCGCATCTCGCCGAACTGCCCGCCCAGGCCCTCCTGAAGCGCGTTCGCGGCGTCGGGATCGGGCTGATCCTGGTCGATCTCGTTGATCAGCTGCTGAACATGGAAGTACATATTTCCTCCAATGGTTTGGTGGGCACAGCCTCGCCGCATCCGCAGGCTCGCGAACCCCCCTCGCGCGGCGGCCGTGCGGCGCGTAGTCTCATCGGTCGCCCATTCCGCACGCCGCGGGATCGCGGTCCTGATCCGATTGATGCGATGCTCAGGACCATGCCCTCAGAAACCCATGTCATCGTCGGCGCCGGTCCGGTGGGTTCGGCCGTCGCGGACCGGCTGGCCGGGGCCGGGCACCGGGTGCGGGTGATCACCCGCTCAGGCCGAGGCCCGGAGCACCCGAACGTCGCGCGGATGGCGGTGGACGCGTCCGACCGCACGGCGCTTGCCGACGCCGCCCAGGGAGCGGCCGTGCTCTACAACTGCGCCAACCCCGGCTCGTACGAGGCCTGGCAGCGGGAGTGGCCGCCGCTGGCCGCGTCGATCCTCCACGCCGCCGAGACCTCTGGGGCGGTGCTCGTCACGCTGGGCAACCTGTACGGGTATGGGCCCGTGGATGAGCCGATGACCCGACGGATGCCGCTGCGCCCTTCGGACCACAAAGGCGCCCTTCGCGCCCGAATGTGGGAAGAGGCACGCGCCGCCCACGCCGCGGGACGGATCCGGGCGACCGAGGCCCGCGCATCGGACTACGTCGGACCGACGGTGCCCCGGGGAAGCTCGATCCTTGCCATGTACGCCCAGTCCACGCTGGCGGGGAAACCCGCGTGGGTCTTCAGCGACCCCGACCAGCCGCACGCCTGGACCGCCATAGAAGACGTCGCCGAGACCCTCATCGCGCTCGGCGCTGATGAGCGCGCCTGGGGGTCGCCGTGGCTCGTCCCCTCGAGCCCACCGGCGAGTGTGCGCGAGGTGCTCACCGAGATGGGTCAGGTCGTCGGGGCCGGGCGACCCCGGCTGCGGCGCGTGCCCCGCGCAGCGCTGCGCGCGGGCGGGGCGGTCGTGCCGCTCCTGCGCGAGCTCACCGGCGTGCTGTACCAGTTCGACCGGCCGTTCCTCGTCGATGCGGAGGAGACGACGGCCGAACTCGGGATCGAGGCCACTGAGTGGAGCGACCTGCTGGAGCGGACAGCGCGGGCGTGGCAGGTGCGCGCCGTCACGCGGAGCTGACTCGCTGGATCAGGTTTCCCCGGCGGGGGTTTTTTCCCTCCAGGTGACGATCGCGCGCTCCGTCTCTTCGTCGACCCTCGCATGGCGAAACCACTGGTCGACGTCGAGCTGTCGATACATCTCGCGGAACGCCGAATCCGCCGTGTGGCCGAACCTCCCGAGCACCGCGTGGCGCTCTTCGACGTCGAAGGAGCGGCCGTGGAGCGCGCGCATCGCCTGCGCGTTCGCGAACGATGCGAGGTAGTCGGCGGCGGCGGCATCCTCCGTGACGTCCAATGCCTTCAGCAGGAAAGCAGCAACGAGTCCGGTTCGGTCCCAGCCGGCACCACAGTGAAAGAGGACTGCCCCCGCGGGCGCGGTCGCGATCGCCTGGAGCACTTCAGCAAGGCGGTGCGGCAGCTCGTGAAGATGAGCGGCGTAGTACAGCGGGGTCCCCCACCGCCCGTCTTGTTCGAACGGAGCCCAGAAATCCCGTTCATCACCGTCGAGATCGACCCGCACGGCGAGCATGTCGTCCGGCACCCGGCCCGTGACCTCGTCCGGCCGGCGGAGGTCGATGACGGTGCGCACACCATGGCCGCGGAGGGCTTGCCACCCCGAAGAGTCCACACGATCCAGCGCCTCGGCGCGCACGAACGCGCCGGTCGGTGTCAGCGATCCGTCCGTGCGCTCGAGCCCGCCCAGGTCGCGTGCGTTGGCGAGTCCGCTGAGGGCGAGAGCGACCGGCATGCCGTCAGCCTCCCACGCAGGCGGGTCCTGCGAACGGACTTCCTGCCCCGCAGCCGAGCACCGTCGTCACAGGTGAAGCTCCTTGAGCTGGCGTCGGGAGGTGATGCCGAGCTTTCGGAAGATCGTGCGCAGGTGAGCCTCGATCGTTCGCGGGCTCAGGAAGAGCATCGCGGCGACCTCCCGCGTAGTGGCGCCGGTCGCGACGGCACGCGCGATCTGCAGCTCATGCTCGGTCAGCGCAGTGCTGGGCGGAGCGTTACGGGCACGGGGGTGCTCGCCCGTCGCGCGCAGTTCCCTGGCGGCACGCTCCGCGAAACCCACCGCTCCCATGTCAGTCAGCATGTCGTGCGCCGTGCGGAGTTCTTCTCGCGCCTCGCGGCGACGCCCTTCGCGCCGGAGCCACTCGCCGTACAGCAGGTGAGCTCGCGCAAGATGGCCGGTCACCCGGGAATCGGCCAGCCGCTCGATGGCCTCCCGGTAGTGGTTCTCGGCGGCATCCCCCGTGGTGATCAGAGCCTGCGAACGCGCCATCAGCCCGAGCGCCCACGGGGTTCCGCTCGCGTCGGCACGTGCGGCGAGCTGCGCATACGCTGCGCGGGCGGCCTGCGCATGACCTGCGCGGGCGGCCGCTTCGACCAGCTCGGGGAGGGCGACGCTCTGCACGGAGAAATCATCGGATGCCACGGCGCGCTGAGCCGCGGTCATGGCTGTGGCGAAACTGCCTGTTGCGTTGCGCAGCACCGCGGACGCGTAGTGCGCCACAGCGGCTTGGGCACCGGCGCCCTTTTCCGCAGCCTGGACGCTGCGTCGATGAAGCTCAGGGGCCTCTGATTCCCCGCCTCGCCATGCTGCGAGGAACAGCTCCCCGTGCGGCAGTGGCACAGCCCTCGTCGCGCGGGCGATTGCCGTGCTCTCGGCCAGCAGCTCCGCGGCACGACTCAACTCGCCGCGCAGCGCGTGTGCCGCCGAAAGAGCGATCAGCGCGACATGCAGGGTCGCCACCGCCCCCGCCGTACGCGCAATGGTGACCTTGCGCGCCGCGAGGTCGTACATCAACTCGTCCTCGAAGAGTGCGACGGCCGTGCGGCTGGCGAGCCAGAGCCAGCGGTCGCTGTCCGTGCCGCGGTAGACGTCTCGACTGAGCTCTTCATCACGTAACGAGGCGACCGCTCTTCGCAGCGTGTCCACGCCGGCGACGTATCCCTGCGTGTAGACCGTCACGAGCCCGTCGAGAAGGAGGTCCAGCGGCCGTGGCTGCTCCGCCGGTCGCGGCGCGGCCCGGGCCGCCTCGGCAACCCCTTGCACGTCGCCTCCGGCGATGACGGCGGTGTTGAGGGCGAGCAGAAAGGCCTCGCGAGACACCGCGGGGTCAAGCGGCGCCAGCGCGTGCGCCGCGTCCAAGAACATCACCGGAACGTCGTCGCTGTGGACGAGATAGAAGGTGATGTGAGCCCTGTACAGCGTGAGGCGCGCGGATTGCAGGGGACTCAGCGGCCCTTGCGCTGCGAGCGCGAGCAGCGTCAATGCCTCATCTGCAGCGCCCGCCTCATGTTTCGCCTGCAGCGCGATCATCGCGCGCTGCGTGCGAAGAGCAGGGTCGGGAGTCAGTTGCGCCGCGCGCTGCAGAAGGGCAGCTGCGGCTGCCATGCCGCCGCGCCCGAGTGCTCGCTCCCCGGCGCGCTCCAACTCGACGGCGACGTCTTCGTCTGGGCCGAGGACGGCCTGCCCCCGATGCCACGCGCGACGGTCTGGATCGATGCGCGGGTCGGTCGCCGCAGCCAGCGCTTCATGTGCCTGGCGACGTTCCGATGGGACTGCGGCACGGTAGATCGCCGAGCGCACCAGGGGATGCCGGAACCGCACCTTCGAGTCGATGGTGAACAACCCCACGGACTCGGCCGGGGCGGCCGCGGAACGCTCGATCCCGAGCTGGGACAATGCGCGGAACAGCAGTGGCACCTCGCCCGTCGGCTCGGCGGCTGCGAGGAGGAGAACACGTTGCGTCTCGGACGGCAGGGCTGTCGAGCGTTGCCGAAAGGCCTCTTCGAGGTGCTGCGGGACGTCGGGGCGGTCATGCACGCCGAATCCGCTCGCCAGAGTCGCCGGCCCGACGCTGCGCGGCAGCTCCAGCAGAGCCAGCGGGTTTCCGCGTGCTTCCGCGATGACGCGCTCACGCACGGAGGCGTCGATCAGGGTGGGGGTCTCGGCATCGAGCAGCTCCCGCGCGTCGGCCTCACCGAGTGCGGGAACCGTGAGAACCGGCATCCCGGTGAAGGCAGCGGACGCGCTGTCGTCGGAATCACGGCCCGCGACGACGAGCGCCAGCCGTTCGGCAGACACTCGCCGAGCCGCAAAGGCGATGACCTCCGCCGAGGCCCGGTCCAACCACTGCGCGTCGTCGACGAGGCAGAGCAGAGGCTGTTCTTCGGCACCCTCTGCGAGCAGATTCAGCACCGCCAGGCCGACCAGGAACCGGTCCGGCGCAGGCCCCGTCTTCGCGCCGAAGGCTATCGCGAGTGCGTCGCGTTGGGGCGCGGCCAGCGCCGCGTCGTACTCCAGAAGCGGAGCGCACAGCTGATGCAGCGCGGCGTACGCGAACTGCGACTCCGATTCCATGCCGGTGGCGCTTTCCACCCGGAACCCCAGCGCCTCGGCGGCGGTCCGCGCGTAGTCGAGCAGGGACGTCTTGCCGATCCCCGCCTCACCGCGTGCATTCAGCGCCCTGCTCCGCCCGGCGTGCGCATCGGCGAGGGTGCGATCGAGAGCCTCGCATTCTGCGTGCCGGCCGAGCAGGTGCACCCGCGTTCCCCTATCGCTGTCGATCGAGTTGTGACGGGCGTTGTCGCTCGGGTCAGCGGACCATCCCACCCTGTCGTTGCCACACAGTATCCACGTTCCAACCGTGACGACCAACGAAGAAAAGCTCCGTTGCGAGAGGAGCTGGAGACAGGGTCGGGGTGAGTCGGACGTCGTGTCGGGACGCGGACGCCGTGAGGCCCCTCACTCAGGACGGAAGGTCGGGCGCGGGGTAAGCGTGCCACCCGCCGTCTTCGCCCCCGTCGTGCGCTTCAGCGGCGAGCCGACGGCGGATGTATGCGCCGAGATACGGAAGAGAGAACTGCACGTACCCGTGGCCGACAGGGTGGACGTAGCCAGAGTCGATGAGCCGCTTCTTGTAGACCTGGACGTAGGCGTCGGACACGCCCATACGCTTGACGATGTCAGCAACCTTCGTGCGGTCGTCGTCCTCTGCCATCGCGTCGAGGAACTTCTGGTCGACGTCGGAGAGGTCGCCGTAGACACGACTGATGACGCGGCTCTCGACCGCGCGAATGGCCCGGTCGTGGGCGACAGTGGCGTCGGCGAGGGTGATGCTCGAAGCGTTGCTGTCGTTACGCCAGGCGTAGTCGCCAGCGAGCTGGACGAGGTATGGGTAGCCCTGGGCGAGGGAGACGAGCTTGTCCAGTGCGTCGGCGTCAATGCTGCGGCCGCCAAGGCCGGCAGTCTCAACGAACACGCGTCGGGTTTCAGGGGCTGAGAGGCGCTCGAACTCAATCTCTCGTGACCGTCGAAGAAAAGTGGTGTGCTCTTCGGCCAGGAGCGCGTCGAGGCTGACCTTGACGCCGGCGAAGACGACCATGATCTGTGCGCCATCCTCGAGGGCGTGTGACACCTGCAACGCGAACTTGCTCAGCTCGCGCAGGCGCACTTTGCCGGAAGAGACCTCGTCGATGGTGATGAGGACGCCGCCGGTCCCGCCCAGCGCGGTGGACAGGGCGACCAAATCGGTGCGTAGCTGCGGTTTCACGGTGCGGTGCCGGTCGATGTACTCGATCTCGGCACTGAACTCCCAGATGCCGAGGTTGGTGAGCCGGGCGCGGGTGGCGGGTGTCATCTCGTTGATGAGGGTAGGGATGGTGGAGTCCATCACCCGGCTCATGAGCCCGGCACTGGCATCGTCACTGATGACCAGCCACCCGGCTTCGCGCGCGGCGTCCTGGAGCGTGGTGAGGAATGACGTCTTTCCGACTCCGCGCAGGCCCGAGACGAGCACCGAGTGATTTTCGCCGAAGTCGAGGGTGTCGAAGACCGCCTTGAGCTCATTGAGCTCTTCCCCGTGCCCACCGAAGATGGCAGGCTTCCTTCCGTAGCCGGGAGTAAACGGACTCGGTGCACCCTCGGCCATAGTCAAACCCCAAATCGTATTTATTTTATTCTATTCGGGCACAGGGTCCCTGGCCAGTGTCGGCGCCGAGCCACCCGTGAGCGGGTTATCCGCTCAGAGCGGCTCAGCCTTCGGCGGCGGCCATAGCCGCGTCCGCGACCATCGCTGGGTATTGCAGCATCCCCAGGTGACCTAGCTCGAGCGTCCGCACGGGCCAGCCTGCGTTGGCGGCGACGCCGATCTCGTCGGCGTAGGTGGTTCCGAATGCCACGTAGCTGCAGGTGAGTTCAGCCGCCCAGTTCCGAGCCGCCGAGATGCGACACGACAGGTACGAGGCGGGAATGGACGGTGTGCTGGCATCCGCCCGCGCGAAGGTCGCGTCGTCCGGAAACAGCGGGCGCACGCTCTCTTCCGGCCACCACCGCGTCCAAGGCGGCAGAATGCCGCTACTCGCGTTCGCCGCCAGGGCGTCGCGCACACCCTCGGGCACGACAGGCCATGTGCCACCGTGCAGTGGCGGAATGATCGCGTCGAGGAACACCACCCGCCTGACCGCGGAAACCGCCGTGACGGCGGGAATGAAGTTGCCGGCGTTCGAGTGAGCGATCGCCGCCGTCGCACCGAATCGCACCGCGGCCGCGGCGTATTCTTCGCCGGCCGCTTCCGCGGTCCCGACCGACGTCGGCGCGACCCACTCGGCCACCAGTCCTCGCGTACGCAACTCGGAAACGAGGGGATCCATCACAAAGCCGGGGAGGAAGACGCTCCCCATGACGATCACGCGATCCACGGCGACATCCTAGAAATGTCCCGCAGAATGTCCAGTCCCACCTACGCGCGCGGCCGCGCCTGGCAGTCTTGAGAAGACGCGACGAGGAGAAGCAATGAAGCAGCGCACTCTGGCAGGACGACAGGTTTCGGCGATCGGCCTGGGCGCCATGCCACTGTCGATGAACAACGACAAGCAGTACCCGTCATTCGAGGATGCCGTGGCAACCGTGCACGCCGCGCTCGACGCGGGCGTGACGCTCATCGACACGGCCGACATCTACGCCCCCGACGGCGAGGAGATGGGGCACAACGAGCGCATCGTCGCCGAGGCGCTCCGGACATGGGACGGGGAGTCGTCGGACATCTTCGTCGCGACCAAGGGCGGCATCACGCTCGGGGAAGGGGGAGCCAAGGGCCGCGACGGGTCGGAGGCGTACCTGCGCTCGGCCGCGGAGAAGTCACTTGAGATCCTCGGCGTCGACCAGCTCGACCTGTACCAGTACCACCGTCCCGACCGCACACGTGTCTACGCCGACATCATGCGGGGACTGAAGTCGTTGTACGACGACGGCCTCGTCCGCGCGATCGGCATCTCGAACGCGAGTGTCGAAGAGATCCAGATCGCTCTCGACGTGCTCGGCGAAGGCAACCTCGCCAGCGTCCAGAACGAGTTCTCGCCGAAGCATCCGGGAAGCATCGACGAATTGCGCTTCTGCGCCGCTCACGACATCGCCTTCCTGCCGTGGAGTCCTCTCGGCGGCACCGGCGGCGGCGCCAGCAGCGTGGGCGACCGGTTCTCGGCCTTCCGCGAAGTCGGCGATGCACACGGCGTCAGCCCACAGCAGGTCGTGCTGGCGTGGGAGCTCGCCCTCGACCCGCACGTCATCCCGATCCCCGGTGCGCGGCGTGCGGCATCCATCAGGGACTCCGCGAAAGCCGCCGACCTGGAACTCACCCCTGAGGAAGTGACTCGGCTGTCGGAATCGGTGGCGATTTTCGACTGACGCGCCGGCGGGGTGATGCGATCGGTACCTGATCCACGCTGACTCCCACGTCGCCAGCAGCGGTGGCTCCTTACTGGGTGAGCTCGCGGTTCAGCCGGTCCAGCAGTGCCTCCAGGGAGACTTCGAATTCTTCGTCGCTGCGGTCTTCGCTGAGGAGGGTGCGGAGGCGCTTCACTTCGGGTGCCGCCTCTAGACTGACCTGCCCGTCGCCTTCGGGGATGGTGGCGTCACCCTCGTCGAGGGGTTCTTCGACCGGGCCGGTTTCCGCGCCGCGTACGGCGGATTCCAGCAGCAAGTGGCCGAGCAGGAAGCTGCTGAAGGACCGGTAGGCGTCCACCGCCTGCTGGTCGGTGAAACCGTGCCCGATGAGGGTGCCGAGGAACGTGTCGACCACTTCGACGCTGCGTAGCGGGGGGCGCAGCCAGGGGGCTGCCGGGTGCCGGGTCGCAACCAGCGGAAACGCGAGCGGGTGATCAATCGCGATCTGGCGGACGTGGTGGGCGACGGTTTGCAGAAACCCCTGCCAGTGTTCGGCGAGCTCATCGTCAAGATCCGAGGTCAGGTTCTCCATCAGCAGAGCCACCACCCCCTCCAGCAGATCCTCTCGCCCGTGTACGTACCGATACAGCGACATCGCCTCTACGCCGAGTTCCTGCCCCAAGGAGCGCATCGACAACCCCTGCGCGCCACGCCGGTCGATCTGCGCGAGTGCGGTCTCGATGATCAGGCCGCGGCTCAGACGACGGGACTGCGTACCCGTCGGCTTCTTCGTCACCCGGACGCTCATAGCACATTCCCTCCCATCACGCGCAACCCCCCTCGCCAAGTCATTTCGGGCGCTGTACTGTCACGCTAGTCGGCTTACGGTGTAAGCGGGCTGGTAGCCGGTCCGCACGTTTCGTCTCCTGCGGCTCCGACGCCCCAACCCAAGGGATCGAGACAATGGCAAACAATCGCACCGACCGCCCCGACAGCGCCGCAGCCCGCCCTGTCATCGCAAACCGCAACGACGACGCCGCGAAGGAGTCGCTGATCGGCACCGAACGGGGCGGCCGCACGGCGAACGTGTCGTGGGGGTCGATCATCGCCGGGGTGGTGACCTTTCTGGCCGTCACCATCCTGCTCTCCCTCGTCACCGCCGGCATCGGCCTGGGAGGCTCTGGCATCGGGGCGACCATCTGGAGCGTCAGCGCCCTCGTGATCGCTCTTGCCGCGGCAGGTTTCGTCGCCGGTGCGCTGGCGGTGCGCAGCGGACTGCTGCACGGATTCTTGACCTGGGCGACGTCCCTCGTGGTCGCTCTCGCCCTGACTGTGTGGCTCAGCGCCAGCCTGCTCGGGGGCGTCGTCAGCTCCGCCACCCAGGCACTGTCCGGGACCGACGTCACCCAGGTCGTCGAGGACGTGCAGAGCAACGTCGACGAAGAAGAAGCGCAGGAGCAGACCGATGAGGCGCTGCAGGACGCGCAGCAGACGGCGGAGGATGCCGCCGCGACCGCTCAAGCCGCCTCGTGGTGGGGCTTCGCCGGTCTGCTGATCGGCGCGGTGATCGCGGCCCTCGGCGGGATGCTCGGCGTGCGGAGCGTCGTCAAGCGTGGCCCCGACACCACTGCCGTGCAGGTCACCACAACCCGGTGACACGGCTCCCGGTGGCGGTGCCCGCGCCGGTCTCAACACGTACGAACAAACGAACGATAGGAAGCAGTCATGATCAGCACAGACAACATCAGCGGGCTCATGGGAGCAGCGGTGATCGACTCCGACGGGGAGAAGATCGGCACGCTCGAGCAGATCTACCTCGACACCGACACCGGGGCGCCCACCTGGGCGGCGGTGCGCACCGGTTTCTTCGGCACTTCGGAGTCCTTCGTGCCCATCGACGACGCCAACCAGGACGGCGAGAACCTGCGGGTGGGCTACGCGAAAGAGTTCGTGAAGAACGCACCGCGCATCGACGCGGAGGGGGCGCTGGAGCACGCGCAGGAAGACGAGCTGTACGTCTACTACGGCAACGGTTCCCGCAACACCAGCGCCGCTGAAGGGACCGGCACGGTCCGTGACGCCAGTGACAGGGCGGTGGACACGAGCACCGGGTATGACACGTCCGGTCCGACCACCGACGATGCGATGACCCGCTCGGAGGAGCGCCTGCGCGTGGGCACCGAGAAGGTGCAGACCGGTCGCGCACGGCTGCGGAAGTACGTCGTCACGGAGGAGAAGACCGTCACTGTCCCCGTGAGCCATGAGGAAGTGCGGCTGGAACGCGAACCCATCACCGACGCCAACGTTGCGGATGCCATGGACGGGCCGGCCATCAGCGAGGAAGAGCACGAGGTCGTCCTCACTGAGGAGCGGCCCGTCATCGCCAAGGAGACCGTTCCGGTCGAGCGTGTCCGCCTGGGAACGGAAACCGTGACCGAGGAGGAGACGGTCACCGAGCAGGTCCGCAAGGAACAGATCGACTACGACGACGGCACGGGCCGCGCCGACCGCGCCTGACCCTTCAGTCGCGGGCCTCGCGCGCAGGGACCGGACCGCCCGGGTACGCCTCGGACGGTCCGGTCCCTGCCGCTCTTCCCGGGGCTATCTCACCATCCGCGCGGCGGTGATCATCGGAACGCGCGTCGATCCGTTCGACGCCATCGAAGCGGAAGCTGTTGCGCACGTTCCGATGATGACTCCGGCGCTTTCTGCGACCCTGACGGCCACATCGTCGCTCGGGTTCGCGAGCACGCGCCCCCACGTCCGATGCCGTCACGCGATGTACTCCGCCGAGAAGTGGTCCTCGGGCAGCAGATGCGCGTACGCCTCGCGCCACGTCGAGACGTGGAGACCGGCGATCTCCCCGTATCGCTCACCACCGGAATCCGGGTCGTGAACGTCATGCGCAGATCGTGGCAGAGAGATCATTGCCGGCCGGCGATGAAAACCGGCTCAGATACGGGCGCGGCTGTACGTGTCGCTGGAGTAGCTGATGACGAAGTAACCGATCAGAGGCAGCAACCAGAGGAGGAACACCGAGAAGACCGCGCCGTGCCCGAACCCGCGCCCGAGCCGCAGCGCGACGATGATCGCGAGGACGATGTTTGCGATGGGGACGAGATACAGCAGCGTCCACCATGCCGACAGTCCCGCGGCTCGCACGATGAAGAACGCGGCGACCAACGGGATCAGCGCCGTCCACCCGGGCTGGCCTGCCTTGTTCAGGAAGGGCCACACGGCGGCGACGAACAGCACGTAGCCGACGAGACCCCCGATCCCGCCGAAGACGACCCCGGACTCATCGCGGGACGAGACGTCGAGCACGACCGACAGGATCTGAGTCGGGGTGTGCATGGCGTGAGTCTAGGACGCCGGCCGGCGCGAAGAGGAGATCGCTCAGTGCGGATCCTGCAGACATCGCGGCGTGCGCTACACCGGCGCCATATCGGTGAAGCGGGAGAAGTGACCCTGGAACGCGATCTCGATCGTCGCGGTAGGACCGTTACGGTGCTTCGCGACGATGAGGTCGGCCTCGCCGGGGCGGGTGTCCTTGTCGTACACCGAGTCGCGGTGCAGCAGCATGACCATGTCGGCATCCTGCTCGATCGAGCCGGACTCTCGCAGGTCGCTGACCTGCGGACGCTTGTCGGTGCGCTGCTCAGATCCACGGTTCAGCTGCGACAGTGCGATGACGGGCACCTGCAGCTCCTTCGCGAGCAGCTTCAGCGCACGCGAGAACTCGCTGACCTCCTGCTGACGCGACTCGACCTTCTTGCCGCTGGTCATCAGCTGCAGGTAGTCGATGATCACCATGCGCAGCCCCACTCGCTGCTTGAGTCGACGGCACTTCGCGCGGATCTCGACCAGCGTCATGTTGGGGCTGTCGTCGATGTACAGCGGGGCGTCGTTGATGCGGCCACGCGTCGCGGCGATGGTGGTCCAGTCGCGCGAATCCAACGTGCCCTTGCGCATGTTCTGCAGCGGCACCGCGCCCTCGGCGCTCATGAGGCGCATGGCGATCTCACTGCGCCCCATTTCGAGCGAGAAGAAGATCGTCGGCATGTTGTGCTTGATGGCCGCGGCGCGCGCGAAATCGAGCGCGAGCGTGGACTTTCCCATGGCGGGTCGGGCGGCCACGACGATCATCTGACCGCCGTGCAGGCCGTTGGTCAGCTCGTCGAGCTGGGCGAACCCGGTAGGGATGCCCGTCATCGAGCCGTCCCGGCCGCGCGCGGCCTCGATCTCATCGATCGCGGAGGTGACGGCGATCTCGAGCGGAACGTAATCCTCCGCGGCCTCGGCGCCGGTGACCGAGTAGATCTCGGCCTGGGCGTTGTTGACGAGCTCGACGGCCTCGCCCTGGCCGGAGTACCCCATCTGCACGATGCGGGTGCCTGCCTGCACGAGGCGGCGCAGCAGCGCCCGCTCGGAGACGATCGTGGCGTAGTAGCCGGCGTTGGCTGCCGTCGGCACGATCGAGGTGAGCGAGTGCAGGTAATCGGCCCCGCCGGCGCGCTGCAGCTCGCCCGTCTTGATCAGCTCGTCGGTCACGGCGACGACGTCTGTCGGCTCGCCGTGCGAGTACAGGCTGAGGATCGCCTCGAAGATCAGCTCGTGCTTGGGCACATAGAAGTCGGCCCCGCGCAGCGTCTCGATGACGTCGGCGACAGCGTCCTTCGACAACAGCATGCCGCCCAGCGCGCTCTGCTCGGCGAGGACGTCATGCGGCGGCGTGCGCTCGTGCTCACGGCGTCCGCCGAGTCGTTCGTCGGAGATGTCAGCGATGGACACGCAGCCGTACCTCCGTCATTTTCGGGTGTTGTCGGGGTGGGACACGTTCACGCTATGCACGGCCACCGACACTCGCAACCAAGCCTGTGGATAACTATGTGGAAAGTCTGCGTGAAACGCCGTGAACCCTGTGTACAACCCCTGTGGAAAACGCCCGGGATACCGGAAACGAGCAAACGCGATTCGATCGTTGACCGGGGATTTATTTGTTCACAACCTGTGGATGGGATTGTGGTTGAAGTAGGCGTTGAAGGTTGGGGACGGAGTACCACGTTATGCACAGCCACACACCCCCGGCCTGCGTCGGATGCCGTCTGTGGAAAGGCTCCCACGGGGCGCATCGGGCCCTCAGCGAGCCCGAAAACGACGGATGCCGTGAACCCGGTGAGGGTCCACGGCATCCGTGTCGTTCTGTCGCCCCAGAAGGACGACGCACCGCTTACTTGGCGGCGACCACCTGCAGCGTGATCACGGCGGTGAGGTCGTCACGCAGGCGAACGGTCGCCTCGTGCTCGCCCACGGACTTGATCGTGGAGGTGATGTGGATCTTGCGCTTGTCGAGCTCGCCGAGCCCGGCAGCCTTGACCGCGTCAGCGACGTCACCGGTCTTGACCGAACCGAAGAGGCGACCCTCGTTGCCGGCCTTGACGGCCAGACGAACCTTGGTCGACTCGAGCGAGTTCTTCAGGGCCACGGCCTCTTCGTGGTCGTGGATCGCGCGCGACTCGCGGGCGGCGCGAATCGACGCCACCTGCTTCTCGCCACCGCGGGACCACATCACTGCGAAGCCCTGGGGGATGAGGTAGTTGCGGGCGAACCCGTTCTTGACCTCGATCACGTCGCCGGCGCTTCCGAGCCCGGCGACCTCATTCGTGAGAATCAGCTTTGCCATGTCCGGACCCCTT
>NZ_JANJFJ010000211.1:0-7504 GCF_024626565.1 Microbacterium sp. zg.Y909 | reverse complement strand
TGGTCGGCTTCGGACACTGCGCGTGGTGCGCGTGGATGGGTTTGTGAGTCCAAGGGGCCGATGGTGGGCGTCGATCGACGTGCATGACCACTATCGATAATGGCCCCGGCCGACGGATGTCCGGGTTATACCTGCGTGCCAGCGGGTGCTGTTCTCGTGTGAAAGAGAACCCAGAAGGACATATCCATGCCCAAAAGCAAGAAGCCCGCAGGCGGCCGTCCGGCCAAGAACTTCGAGCCCCGCTACGGCGCGAAGACCAGCTTCCAGGACCGCAAGCGCCGTCCCGGTGAGGCATCGACCGGCACCGCCGGTTCCAAGAGCCCCAGCCACCGCGGCTACCGCGCCCCGGAGCAGACGACGGATGCCGCGCCCAAGCGCCGCTGGTCGGCGCAGGAGAAGGTCGGCCGCGACGAGGCCCGCACCATCCGCGCCCACGCTCAGGGCGATGACCGCGGCGCCCGCCGCTTCGACGACCGTCCCCGCCGTGACGCCGCCGACCGCCCCGCCCGCTCGTACGACGACCGTCCGGCGCGTTCGTTCGACCGCCCGCAGCGTGATGACCGCCCGGCTCGCTCGTTCGACGACCGTCCCCGCCGCGATGCCGGTGACCGTCCGGCCCGTTCCCACGACGACCGTCCGGCCCGCTCGTACGGTGACCGCCCGCAGCGTGATGACCGTCCGGCCCGTTCGTTCAGCGACCGCCCGGCTCGCTCGTACGACGACCGTCCCCGCCGTGACGCGGGTGACCGCCCGGCTCGTCCGTTCGGTGACCGCCCGCAGCGCGATGACCGTCCGGCCCGTTCGTTCAGCGACCGCCCGGCGCGTTCGTTCGACCGCCCGCAGCGTGATGACCGTCCGGCCCGTTCGTTCGGCGACCGCCCGGCTCGTTCGTACGACGACCGTCCCCGCCGCGACGCGGGTGACCGTCCGGCCCGTTCGTTCAGCGACCGCCCGGCTCGTTCGTACGACGACCGTCCCCGCCGCGACGCGGGTGACCGTCCCGCTCGTTCGTTCAGCGACCGCCCGGCGCGTTCGTTCGACGACCGTCCCCGCCGCGATTCGGGTGACCGTCCGGCACGCTCGGACTGGAACGCCGAGTCCAAGACGAAGGCCCAGCAGGACCACGTCGACGTTGTGCACGAGCGTCTGCAGGCCGAGGCCGTGCAGGCCGTCGAGGTCGCAGATGTGAGCTTCTCGAGCCTTGGCCTGGGCGACAACATCGTCCGCGTGCTCAAGGACCTCGGCGCGCCGAGCCCCTTCCCGATCCAGGCGGCCACGATCGCCCCGATCCTCGAGGGCAAGGACGTGCTGGCCCGCGGCCGCACCGGCTCCGGCAAGACCATCGCCTTCGGCGCTCCCCTCGTGGAGTCGCTGCTGCGTTCGCAGGACGGCAAGCGTCGTGAGTTCGGCCGCAAGCCGAAGGCGCTCGTCCTCGCTCCGACGCGCGAGCTCGCGCTGCAGATCGACCGCACCATCCAGCCGATCGCCCGCAGCGTCGGTATCTTCACCACCCAGATCTACGGCGGCGTGCCCCAGGCGCGTCAGGTCGGTGCGCTGAAGAAGGGCGTCGACATCATCATCGGCACCCCGGGTCGCATCGAAGACCTCATCGCACAGGGCAAGCTCGACCTCTCCGAGGTTCAGATCGTCGTGCTGGACGAGGCCGACCACATGTCGGAGCTCGGATTCCTCGAGCCCATGCAGCGGATCCTCCGCCTCGTCGCCGACGGCGCGCAGAAGCTGCTGTTCTCGGCCACGCTCGACCGCGAGGTCGCTGCACTGGTCGACGAGTTCCTCGTCGAGCCGGCCGTCTACGAGGTCGCCGGCGAGGACCAGGACTCCAGCACGATCAACCACCGCGTGCTCGTGATCGACCACCGCGACAAGGCCGAGATCCTGTCGTCGCTGGTGGACCGCGAAGGCAAGACGCTCGTCTTCGCCCGCACCCGCGCGTACGCCGAGATGCTCGCCGAGCAGTTCGACGACCAGGGCATCCCCGCGGTCGCCCTGCACGGTGACCTGAACCAGGCCAAGCGCACGCGCAACCTGCAGCGTCTCACCGACGGACGCGTCAGTGTGCTCGTCGCGACGGACGTCGCTGCGCGCGGCATCCACGTCGACGACATCGACCTGGTGATCCAGGCCGACGCACCCGACGAGTACAAGACGTACCTGCACCGCTCCGGCCGTACCGGCCGCGCGGGTCGCGCGGGCACCGTCGTCACCCTCATCCCGCGTCAGCGCCGTCGGCGCATGACCGAGATGCTGGACCGCGCCGAGATCGAGGCTCCCTTCGACGAGGTGCGCGTGGGCGACGACCTGCTCGAAGAGCTGTCGGGCCGCCAGCTGGCGGACGTCGTCGCGTAACAGCGACACCTGAACGCAGCGCCTCGGATCTTCGCGATCCGGGGCGCTGCGTCGTCTCCGCTGCAGGCGATCTGCGCGGTGCAGGAGATTCCGGCGGTGTTCGTCCTGCGCCGGTGACTTCTCCTGCACCGGCGACGGGATGCTGGCGGCATCCGCTTCCGCATCCCGCTGGCGTGGCCGGTATGAGGCGCGCCGGGCGGCCCCCGTGCGGCGTCTGTCGTCAGAAGAGCATGGGTGCGGCAGCCGCCGTCGTCACCGCCGCCTTGCCCCGCGAGGTTGTCACGACGGGGCCGGGCCGCGGCGGCCGGCGCGGTTCGTCGTCCTCCTCTGCGCCGTTCAGCCGGTGCAGCCGCAACAGGGGGCGCACGCGCCGGGCGAGCCAGGTGCGATAGGCCTTCGGTGCCATGACGGATGCCCCGGGGTAGAGGCCGTGGTAGGACGACACCAACTCGGGGTGCTCGCGGGCGAGCCACTGCAGGAACCAGGGCTTCACGCCCGGGCGCAGGTGCATCGCCCCCCAGACCACGCGTCCGGCTCCCGCCTCCGCGATGCGCCGCAGCGCATCGTCGAGGACGGCGACCGAGTCGGTCAGGTGCGGCACGATCGGCATGAGGAACACCGTCACCCGAAAGCCCGCCTCGCGCGCAGCGCGCACGGTCTCCAGTCGAGCCTGGAACGACGGCGCCCCCGGCTCGATGGCCGCACGCAGCGATTCGTCGGCCACCGCGATCGACATCGCCAGCGACACCGGAACGTGCGCTGCCGCCTCTCGCAGCAGGGGGAGATCGCGGCGGATCAGCGTGCCCTTGGTCAGCACCGAGAACGGCGTGCCCGACTCGGTCAGCGCGCCGATGACGCCGGGCATGAGAGCGTACCGCCCCTCGGCTCGCTGATAGGGGTCGGTGTTGGTGCCGAGGGCCACCGTCTCGCGCGCCCAGGATCCGCGCCGCACCTCGCGCGCCAGCACGTCGGCCACGTTGATCTTGACGACGATCTGCGAGTCGAAGTCGCTTCCGGCATCCATGTCGAGGTACTCGTGCGTGCCGCGGGCGAAGCAATACACGCATGCGTGGCTGCAGCCGCGGTACGGGTTGACGGTCCAGTCGAAGGGCATCGCCGAGACCGCCGGCACGCGGTTCAGAGCGCTCTTGCACTGCACCTCGTGGAATGTCATCCCGGCGAACTCGGGGGTCGTCACCGAACGCACCAGGCCGTCGATGCGCTCCATCCCAGGGAGCGCATCGGCATCCACGACTCCGAGTTCCTGCCCCTGCCACCGCATCGTTCCATGGGAACAGAACTTCGACACTATGTCAATGCGCACCCTTATCGGAATCGAACGCGGGCGCGCCCGTGGGCGGTGCTCCCGCGTCGCGCCGGCGCGGGGGACAATGGACACGTGACGGACCCCGAACCGCCTGCATCCCGCCGCGCGCTGCGCACGGCGGGAGTCGGCGCGCCGTCGTCACGCCGCCGCGCCCGTCGGGCCGCGCGTCGGCGACGAGCGCTGGTGCTCGGTGGTGCGGCTGCACTGGTGCTGTGGGGCGTGATCGCGCTGACATCTGCGCTGCTGGGCGCGGCCGGCGAACAAGACGCCGTCGACGCCCAGTCCGCTCGAAGCGCGGCGCCGGTGCCCTGGGCCACGGCCCTTCCGGTGCCGACGATGGTCGGCACCGCGACGGCTGCCCCCTCGGCCGACGCGCAGCCATCGGCAGAACCGACAGAGGGCATCTGCGCCGACGCTGCGGTGGCGGCGGCCCTGGCGGCCGGCGACGACGTCGCCGTGATCGCCGCAGCCGGGGGTGCGCCCGCGTTCCGTGAGGCCGTGGCGCGGGGAGCGGCGCCCTGCATCGACCTCGCCGATCCGGGCCGTATCTGGGTCGTCGTCAACAAGCTCCGCGCCTACGCCGTGCCGGACTACGCGCCGTCGTCGCTGGTGGCAGCGGGGTCGGTCCCCGGCGGCAATCAGGCGATCCTGCGGGCCGATGCCGCGGCGGCCCTGCAGAGCATGTCCGACGCCGCGCGCATCGCGGGCGCCGAGTTCGGCGTGCAGAGCGGATACCGCTCGTTCGGCATGCAGCAGTCGATCTACAACGCGCACGTCGAACAGCGCGGGGTGGCGGCGACCGAGTTGGTCAGCGCGCGGCCGGGATACAGCGAGCACCAGTCCGGGCTCGCCATCGACGTCGTCCCGTGCGGCAACGGCTGTGGTGGCCTCGACGATCTCGCCGGCACGGCCGCCGACCAGTGGATCCGCGCGCACGCGTGGGAGCACGGCTGGATCGTCCGGTATGAGGATGGCTACACCCCCATCACCGGCTACGCCTACGAGCCATGGCATCTGCGCTACGTGGGCGTCGATCTCGCGCGGGCGTACCACGACGGCGGGTTCCACTCGCTCGAGGAATTCTTCGAGCTGGCCCCCGCCCCGGACTACGCCGACTAGTCGGCGCGCGGCCCGGGGGCGGGGGCGTGGATCGGTGCCGACGCCTGGCTCAGGCGCCGCTGGGTGTCAGCTCCGACGCGGCCCGCTGCTCTTCCCACGTGGGGTAGTCGGTGTACGCCTCTTCGCCGCCGCCGTAGCCGCGTCTCAGGTCGGTCTCGTTGATGGGCCAGTCGTTCTGCATCCGCTCGACCAGGTCGGGGTTGGACATGTAGGCGCGACCGAAGACGAACAGATCCGCCTTGCCGGCGTCGAGGGCGTTCTGGGCGAGTTCCTTCGTCAGGTCGCCGGAGGCGATCACCGTGCCGTTGTAGCGCTCCCGGATGAACTCGTAAGGGAAGCGGTGCCAGATCTCACCGTTGACGATCTCGTCGTTCGGCTGGTTGGCAAGTGTCCGCAGGCTCTCGGGGGTCTGGAAGGCGACGTACGCGAGGTCGAGGTCGTTGAGTCGGTCCAGGAGGACCGAGTACGTCTGTTCCACCTCGTTCTCCGCGATGCCGTTGTACCGGATGTTCGGGGAGATCTTCACGCCGATACGGTGACTCGTGCCCCACGCCTCGATCAGGCGGCGAAGCACCTGGATGATGAACTCGGTGCGCTTCTCGGGGGTGCCCCCGAACTCGTCGGTGCGCTGGTTCGCCTCGTCCGAGAGGAACTGGTGAGGCAGGTAGCCGGAGGCGCCGTGCAGCTCGATGCCGTCGAAGCCGGCGGCCTTGGTGCGCACTGCGGCCTTGTAGTAGTCCTCGATGAGGTCCCAGGTCTCCGCCGTGGTCAGTGCGTGCAGGTCGGTCGTCATCTGGGAGTACCCGCTCTGACGGGTGAAGATCATCGCGTCGGCAGGCACGGTGCTCGGCGCGACCATCTGCAGTCCGCCGTTGTTCACTTCGTGTCCGACGCGGCCGGTGTGCTCGGACTGCAGGAAGATCCGGCCGCCCTTCGCATGCACGGCGTCGGTCACGACCCGCCAGGCATCCTCCTGCTCCTGGGTCGCGATGCCGGGGATGTCGAAGTATCCCTGCCCGCGCCGTTCGGGCCAGGTCCCCTCTGAGATGATGAGCCCCGCCGAGGCTCGCTGTGCATAGTGCAGCGCCATCAGAGGGGTGGGAACGCCTTCGGGCGTCGCCTTGGCGCGGGTCATCGGACCCATGACGATTCGGTTGGGGAGAGTGAGGTCCTTCAGCTGGAACTCATCGAACAGGGAGGGCATGATCGCCTTTCGGTCTATGTGGTCAGACCACACGCTAGCAGTTGGGAGACGCCTGCGCACCACTTGTTTTCGGAAGCGAGGCGCCCACTCATGCGGCGGTACTCAGTGCCGCAGGTCGCGGCATCGGATCTCACGAAGGTCTACGCGCCGGACGCCCGACGGCCTAGACTCAGGGCATGGCGGCGCCGCCCATCCGAGCGCGCGGCCGCACCGAGACTGTGAGCAGCATGGCGGCCCGTCCGCCCACAAACCGAAGGGGGTTTGCGCATGGAGCGTGACATCTACGACGAGGACCACGAGGCATTCCGCGAGGTCGTCCGCGAGTTCATCAAGCGGTACGCGACGAACGAGAAGCGCGAGAAGTGGGATGCCGACGGCGAGATCGACCGCGAGACCATGCTCGCCGCGGGCGAGTCGGGCCTGATCGGGCTCTCGGTGCCCGAGGAGTTCGGCGGCGCCGGCATGCTGCAGGACTACCGCTTCCGCACGATCGTCAACGAAGAGGTCATCGGCGCCGGTGCCGGGTCGCTCGCGGGTGCCTTCGGCATTCAGGACGACCTCGCGGTGCCCTACATCGTGCACATGGGCACGCAGGCGCAGAAGGAGAAGTGGCTGCCCCGCATGGCCACCGGCGAGGTGCTCGGCGCGCTGGCGATGACCGAGCCCGGCGCCGGCAGCGACCTGCGCGGCATCAAGACCACCGCCAAGAAGGTCGACGGCGGCTACATCGTCAACGGCGCGAAGACGTTCATCTCCTCCGGCAAGACCGCCGACATCGTGGTGACCTTCGTCAAGACCGGTGAAGGCACGCGCCCCGACGCATTCAGCCTGCTGATCATCGAGAACGGCATGGCCGGCTTCGACCACGGCAAGAAGCTGAACAAGATGGGCTCGCACGGTCACGACACCGCCGAGCTGTCGTTCACCGACGTGTTCGTGCCCGAGGAGAACCTCATCAGCGGCACCGAGGGCCAGGGCTTCGTCCAGCTGATGATGAACCTGCCGCTCGAGCGTCTGTCGATCGGCATCGCCGCGGCATCCGCTTCGCAGGCTGCGCTGGCGTGGACGGTGGAGTACACCAAGAGCCGCGAGGCCTTCGGTGAGCGCATCATCGACTTCCAGAACACCCGCTTCAAGCTCGCCGACGTCGCCACGACGGTGGACGTCATGTGGGCCTACCTCGACAAGGCGCTCATGGCCTACAAAGAGGGCAAGCTCACGGGCGAAGAGGCCGCGAAGGTGAAGTTCTGGACCACCGACCGCGAGTGGGAGATCCTCGACACCTGCGTGCAGCTGCACGGCGGCTACGGGTACATCACCGAGTACCCCATCGCCCGGGCCTTCCTCGACGCGCGCGTGCACCGGATCTACGGCGGCACGAACGAGATCATGCGCGACATCGTCAGCCGCAAGATCGCCGGCAAGCGCTGACGCGCACCTGACGCACCGGATGCCGCGGTCCCTCCGGGGGTCGCGGCATCCGTCGT
>NZ_JANJFJ010000210.1:0-7542 GCF_024626565.1 Microbacterium sp. zg.Y909 | reverse complement strand
TCGATCACCGACGACTGCCGGTCGCGCTCGACGCGCTGCAGCACGTACGCCGCGTAGCCGCCGTCGAACGGCTCGACCATGCGGTCGTGCACCTCCCACGTGCGGGTGCAGACCTCGTCGAGGAACCACCGGTCGTGGGTGACGACGAGGAGGGCCCCCGACGACGCCGACCAGCGGCGCTTCAGGTGCTCGGCCAGCCATGAGATGCCCTCGACGTCGAGGTGGTTCGTCGGCTCATCGAGCATGAGCACGTCCCAATCACCGGTCAGCAGGCGCGCGATCGCGACGCGGCGGCGCTGACCGCCCGAAAGGGTGCCGACGGCGGCATCCCACGGCAGGTCCGACGCGAGGCCGGCGACGACGTCGCGGGTGAGCGGGTCGCCCGCCCACTCGTGCTCGATGCGGTCGCCCACGATGGCCTCGCCCACGGTGATGTCATCGGGGAGGGTGTCGGCCTGGTCGAGCACGCCCACGGTCACGCCGCCACGGACTGTCACACGCCCGGAGTCGGGGGTCACCCGCCCGGCGAGCATCGCCATGAGGCTGGACTTGCCGTCGCCGTTGCGGCCGACGATGCCGATGCGGTCGCCCTCATCGACGCCGATCGAGACGCCGTCGAAGACGACACGGGTGGGGTATTCGAGATGCAGGGCTTCGGCCCCGAGAAGATGCGCCATGTTCCCTCCAGCGTAGGCGGCGCGGCTGTGCGGTTCGCCCGCGGGCGGCCGCGCGGGGGGCCGCAACTCCTCAAGAACCGCGCCGACTCGCTTCAACCGGCCGGTCGGGCAGCCCTTCCGCCCCGGCTTTGAGGAGTTACGCCGGTGTGACGCGTGCGCGCCCCGCGGCCGGGCGCGCGCGTCCCGAGGGCGGCGGAGGCTGCCGTCGTCCGCATGTGGGCGTCGCAACTCCTCAAGAACGGGTCGGGATCCGCGCGCATCGGCCGCCCCGACGGCATACCCCCGATCCGTGAGGAGTTGCGACTCGGGAGGTCCCGCCGGCCCCACCCGCAGCCGTCATGCGGCCGCGTCAGCCGCGCGGCGGCGCGTCGGCGAGCCGGCGGCGCGTGGTGAAGGCCCGCGGCCGTCCGGTCAGCGGGTCGGTGAAGCGCAGGTGGGTCGCCAGCAGCTGCATCGGGCGGTCGGGGTCGTCCTGCGGCGTCTCCGGGAGCAGCTCGGGGTAGTAGCGATCGCCGAGGATGCCGAGACCGAGCTGCGCCAGGTGCACGCGCAGCTGGTGCATGCGCCCGGTGCGCGGGCGCAGCCGGGTGTGGACGACCTCCACTCCGGCGTGGCCGCCGGTGCTCGTTCCCGTGCCGACGAGTTCGATGAGCGTCTCCGCGTTCGGTTCGCGGTCGGGCCGGGTCTGCACACAGAGGTTGTCTCGGAACTTCTCGATGTGGCTGCGGTGGACCAGCGGAAAGGCCGGCAGCCCGCCCGGGGGGAGGGCCGAGACCGCCTCGTAGACCTTCTGCACCTCGCGGCGCTCGAACATCGACTGGTAGGCGCCGCGGGTGGCGGGGCGGGCCGAGAACATCAGCACCCCGGCGGTGGCGCGATCCAGCCGGTGGATGGGCACGAGGTCGGGGTTGTCCAGCCGCCGCCGCATGCGCACCAGAGCGGTGTGGTTCAAGAAGCGCCCGCCGGGTGTCGTGGGAAGGAAGTGCGGCTTGTCGATCACGACGAGGTCGTCGTCGATGTGCAGGATCTCCTCGTCGAACGGCACGATGCGCTCGACCGCCGGTGGCTCGCGGTGGTACCAGATGAACTCCGTCGCCCCGAGCGGAGTGTCCCGGCGCACCGCCGCACCCCGGGCGTCGACGACGTCACCGCGGTCGATGCGGTCGTGCAGCACCTGGCGGTCGATGTGCTCGAAGCGTTCCAGCACATAGTCGGCGATCGTCGCCCACGGGCCCGTGCTGGGCACGCGCAGACGGGTCGCACCGACGCCGTCGCGCACGGGACGAGGGGAGACGGGCATGCTCCCATCGTCCCAGACGGTCAGGCGTCGAAGCTGAGGCTGAGCTTGCGCAGCAGGGATGCCAGCCGCTCCCGGTCACTGCGCGACAGCGACGCCAGCAGGGTCGCCTCAGCGTCGACGAGCCGCGTGATCGCGGCATCCACGCGCGTCTTGCCATCGCCGGCGAGGGTCACCAGCACGCTGCGTCCGTCGACAGGGTCGGCTTCGCGACGCACCAGCCGGCGCGCGACGAGGCGGTCGATGCGGTTGGTCATCGTGCCGCTCGAGACGAGCGTCTGCTGCAGCAGCTGCTTGGGGCTGAGCTGGAACGGCTCGCCCGCCCGGCGCAGTGCCGACAGCACGTCCCATTCCCAGGGCTCCAGCTCGCTGCGGCGGAAGGCATCGCGCCGGGCGCGGTCGAGGTGGCGCGAGAGCCGGTCGACCCGCGAAAGCACCTCCAGCGGGGAGAAGTCGAGGTCGGGGCGCTGGGTCATCCACGCGCCGACGATGCGGTCGACCTCATCCGTCTGGTGTGCCATGCCCCCATTATCGGCCTCGCACCCGGTAACGGTTTGGTAACGACGGCAACCAGCCCCTTGGCGGGGTTCGGCGGGCGGCACAGACTGTGACCGGTCACAGAAGCCATCCGTCAACGGAGATCGGAGCAGCCGTGCGCGCACGCGGGATGAACAGATGGATGCGGGGCGCAGCGGCCGCCGCGGCGCTGGTGCTGGTGGCGACCGGAGTCGCCCTTCCCGCCGCCGCCGACGACGGTCCGGTCGAAGCCGGGATCGTGGTGCCCAAGGTCGAGGGGATGCCGGAGGACTTCATCGCCGGCGCCGATGTCTCCTCGGCGATCGCGCTCGAGCAATCGGGCGTGGTCTTCCGCGATACCGCCGGTGCGCCGGCCGACCTCTTCGACGTGCTCGCCGACGCGGGCATCACCGACGTGCGCGTGCGCGTGTGGAACGACCCGTTCGATGCCGCAGGCAACGGGTACGGCGGCGGCGACACCGATGTCGCCCGCGCGGTCGAGATCGGGGAGCGTGCCACGGCGGCCGGCCTCGGCGTGCTGGTCGACTTCCACTACTCCGACTTCTGGGCCGACCCTGCCAAGCAGCACGCTCCCAAGGCGTGGGAGGGCTTCACCGCCGAGCAGACCGCCGACGCCGTCGGCGAGTTCACCGCCGAGGCGCTCGCCGACTTCGTCGCCGCGGGCGTCGACGTGCGGATGGTGCAGATCGGCAATGAGACCAACGGTGCGGTGGCAGGCCTGACCGGCTGGGACGGCATGGCGCAGGTCTTCTCGGCCGGCTCCGCCGCCGTGCGCGCCGCCGTTCCCGACGCGAAGGTCGTCGTGCACTTCACCAACCCCGAGACCGCCGGGCGCTACGCCGGGTACGCCCGGGAACTGGCCGACCGCGGCGTCGACTACGACGTGTTCGCCTCGTCGTACTACCCGTTCTGGCACGGTTCGCTCGGCAACCTCACCACGGTGCTGAGCGACGTCGCCGACACTTACGGCAAGCAGGTCATGGTGGCCGAGACCTCGTGGGCGCACACGCTCGAAGACGGCGACGGCCACGGCAACGTGATCGACCTCCCCTCCGAAGCCACGGCCTACCCGGTGAGCGTGCAGGGGCAGGCCACCGCCCTGCGTGACGTCATCCAGGCCGTCGTCGACGTCGGCGACGCCGGCATCGGCGTCTTCTACTGGGAGCCGGCCTGGCTGCCGGTGGGTCCCCCGTCGCAGCTCGAGCGCAACCGTGAACTGTGGGAGACCTTCGGCTCGGGGTGGGCCACCAGCGCCGCCGGCGAGTACGACCCGGACGACGCGGGCCAGTGGTACGGCGGCTCCGCATGGGACAACCAGGCACTCTTCGCGTTCGACGGCACGCCGCTGGAGTCGCTGCAGACCTTCCGCTACGCGCGCACCGGCGCCACCGCCCCGCGAGAGGTCAGCTCTGTCGAGCAGCCGGTGATCACGCGACAGGACGGCGACGACATCGCCCTGCCGGGCACGGTGGCGATCACCTACAACGACGGGTCCGTCGAGCAGGATCCCGTGACGTGGTCGGATGCCGCGGACTGGATCACGGGACCCGGCGTATACCGAGTGAGCGGCGTCACCACGTCGGGGCACGCCACGGTGGCGACGGTCACCGTGCAGACGGTCAATCACCTGCGCAACCCCGGATTCGAAGACACCGACCTGTCGATGTGGCAGAGCTCCGGGGCACTCACGCTCCGCGCCACCGACGACCCGCGCAGCGGAACCCGCTCCGGGCACTTCTACGCCGCGGACGACTACGGCTTCACCCTCGCCCAGACCGTCGCCGGTCTGCCGGCGGGAGACTACACCGCCTCCGCGGCGCTGCAGGGCGACGGGGAGGGGAGCGGCGGCGTGACGCTGCAGCTCTCGTCCTCGGGAGGGGGTGCCGCAGAGGCGCCCTTCGCGCTCTCGGGCTGGCACGTCTGGTCGGAGCCGCAGACAGGAGTCGTCACGATCGCCGAGGGTGACACGCTCACCGTGACGCTGCGCGCCGACCTCCCCGGCGGCGCGTGGGGCACTCTCGACGACCTCGTGCTGGCTGCGGTGGCCGAACCCGGCGCGGACACCGCCGCGCTCGATGACGCCGTGGCCCGTGCCGCGGCCGTCGGTCGCGCCGTCGCCACTCCGCAGTCACTGGTCGGGCTGGATGCGGCCCTCGAGATCGCGGAGGTCGTGCGCGGCGCCGTGGCCCCGACCGACGCACAGGTGGCCGATGCCCTGGCCTTGGTCGAGGGCGCGCTCGCCGCCCTCGAGCCGGTGGGCGCCGTGCCGCCCGCCGCCCTGTCCCCGGTCGAGCTGACCGTCGAGGAGGGCGCCGAGATCACGCTACCCGCCACCGTGCGCCGCACCGCCTGGAACGGCGTTGTCGACGAGGTGCCCGTGACGTGGTCCGATGCCGTGCAGTGGATCGACGGCGCCGGGGTCTACACCGTGCCTGGCACGGCCGTCGGTGCCGCTGTGGTCGCGCGCATCACCGTCACCGAGCGCACCTGGGTTCTCGACGGCGGGTTCGAGGGCGACGGATCGGCGTGGACCGTCACCGGCACCGGCGCCGCGATCGCCGACACCGCGGACGCGGCCAACGGGGCGCGTGCCGTGAGCTTCTGGAACGACGCAGCGTACGGATTCGAGGTGACCCAGCAGATCGACGGACTCGCGCCAGGCACATACGCCCTCTCGGCCACAGCGCAGGGCGACGGCGAGGCGCCCGGCGACAGGTTGGAGGTCACCGCCACCACGGCATCCGGCGCGCACGCCACCCCGCTGGCGCTCAACGGCTGGCAGGCGTTCGCGACGGCGACGACGGCGCCCTTCGCCGTGGCTGAGGGCGAGACGCTCACCGTCGGCATCCGCGGCGCGCTGAGCGCGGGCGCCTGGGGAACGGTCGACGACCTGCGGCTCGTGCGCGCGGGGGAGCGCACCGACACGTCGGCCCTCGCCGCCGACATCGCCGCCGCGCGGGCGCTCGACCCCGGCGCGTACACCGCCGCCTCGTGGGCGGCGCTCGCCGAGGCTGTCACGGCGGCCGATGTCGTGGTGGCCGCGCAGTGGCCGACGCCCGAAGCGGTCGCCGCCGCCCGCGCGCGGGTCGCCGAGGCGACGTCGCTGCTGGTGCGCCGCGACGCCGACAGGTCGACGTCCGCCCCCGCTGTCGGCGTGCTGTCGCACGACAACGGGTGGGACAACGGGCTCCGCGACGGCGACTACACCGTGCGGATGAACCTGTGGTGGGGAGTCAACGGTTCGTCGTTCCGGCTGTACGAGAACGGTGCTCTCGTCTCCGTACAGCCCCTCGACTACCGCGGCGTCGCCGCGCAGACCGCCTCAGTCCCGATCACCGGCCGCCGTGACGGCACGTACGTCTACACCGGCGAGATCGTCAACGCCTCGGGCGTGACCGCCACGCGGCCGGTGACCGTCACAGTGACCGACGCGTCTCCGGGCACCCCGGTGCTGCGGCACGACAACTGGGATCGCGACGGGCGCTACACCGTGACCGCCGACATGTGGTGGGGCACCAACGCGACGGGTTACCGGTTCTTCGCCGACGGTGCGCTCGTGGCCGAGGGTGCACTCGCGCCCCGCACCCCGTGGTCGCAGAGCGCGCGGCTGGAGGTGGCGGGCGCCCCGCGGGGCACGCACCTGTACCGGGTGGAATTCGTCAACGCCGCGGGCACGACCTCGAGCAGGACCCTGGCGGTGACGGTCACCCGCTGACCGGGCCTCTGGCAGACTTGTCACGTCGTCCTGCGGGACGACGGTCCGCCGTGGTGTAACGGCAGCACGACAGCCTTTGGAGCTGTTAGGCCCAGGTTCGAATCCTGGCGGCGGAGCATGACAGACAACGCGCTCGCCGTCATCGTGCTCGCCGCCGGTCAGGGCACCCGCATGAAGTCGAAGCTGCCCAAGGTGTTGCACCGCATCGGCGGGCGGCCACTCATCGGGCACGTGCTCGACATCGCCCGCGACCTCGGCCCGGCACAGGTGCTCGTCGTCGTGCGTCATGAGCGCGACCAGGTCGCCGACGCCGTCGCCGGCATCGGCCCCGACGTGCACATCGTCGACCAGGACGACGTGCCCGGCACCGGGCGGGCCGTGCAGGTGGCCCTCGATCGGCTCGACGGCTTCACCGGAGACCTGCTGGTGCTCTCGGCCGACGTCCCCCTGCTCGAAGCCGACACCCTGGCGCACCTGGTCGAGGTGCACCGGGCCTCCCACGCCGCGGCCACGCTGCTGACCGCCGTGCTCGACGACGCCACCGGCTACGGCCGGGTGATCCGGGATTCGACCGGCGCCGTCGCGCGCATCGTCGAGCAGAAGGATGCCAGCGACGCCGAGGCCGCCGTCACCGAGATCAACGCCGGCGTCTACGTCTTCCGCGCCGACGCGCTGCGCGCGCAGCTGGCGCGGGTGGGCACCGACAACGCCCAGGGCGAGATGTACCTCACCGATGTCATCGGGCTTCTCCGCGCCGACGACGCGCCCGTGGCCGCCGTCACCGCCCCCGACGCCGCCAGCGCCCTCGGCGTCAACGATCGCGTGCAGCTCGCCGACGCCGCACGCACGCTCAATGCCCGCGTCGTGCGGCGCTGGCAGCTCGAGGGGGCGACGATCCTCGACCCCGCCACGACCTGGATCGACGTCACCGCGACCCTCGCCCCCGACGTGACCGTGCTACCCGGCTCGCACATCCTGCGCGCCACGTCCGTGGCATCCGGCGCGGTCATCGGACCCGACACGAGCCTGGTGGACTGCGAAGTGGGGGAGGATGCCACGATCAGCCGCAGCGACGCGACCCTCGCCGTCATCGGTGCGGGCGCGACGGTGGGCCCCTTCGCGTACCTGCGGCCCGGCACGTACCTCGGAGACCGCGGCAAGATCGGCACGTTCGTCGAGACCAAGAACTCCACGATCGGCGAAGGCAGCAAGGTGCCGCACCTGTCGTACATCGGCGACACGACCATCGGCACCGGGGTCAACCTCGGCGCCGGTGCGATCACGGCGAACTACGACGACATCGCCAAGCACCGCAC
>NZ_JANJFJ010000209.1:0-7595 GCF_024626565.1 Microbacterium sp. zg.Y909 | reverse complement strand
TTGCCCGGCAGGTTCTGCAGGCGATCGTAAGCGTCGTTGATGTCACCGGTCTGGCCGGCGGCGCGCAGCGTCTCGAGGTATTCCTCGTACTCGGCCTCGCTGACCACCTCGACGTTGAAGAGCATCATCGAGTGGTACTCGCCGCAGAGCTCGGCACACTTGCCGGCGTAGGTTCCTTCGCGGGTCGGCGTGAAGGACCAGTAGTTGTCCTTGCCGATGTACATGTCCTTCTTGTACAGGAAGTCGATGATCCAGAACGAGTGGATGACATCGCGCGACTGCAGCTGGATCTTGACGGTCTTGTCGACCGGCAGGTACAGCGTCGGAAGCGCGGCCTGGTCGATGTCGCCCACCGCGTCCGCGTTCGCCTGCACGCCCATCGTCCAGACGGACTCGTCGGTGTCGCCGTCGTCGGGGTTGTACTGGAAGTCCCACGACCACTGCTTGCCGATCGCGGTGATCGAAACGTCGGGGTCCTCGTACTGCGTTTCGAGGATCGTCTGGTCACGCGCGGTGAAGGCGAAGAACCCCACGACGAGGATCAGCGGGATCACGGTGTACAGGATCTCGATCGGCATGTTGTAGCGCATCTGCACCGGCAGGCCGGTCTGCCCGCGACGGCGGCGATACGCGATGGCGGCCCACCCCATGAGGCCCCACGTGACGAGGCCGACGGCCAGGAGGACGATCCAGGAAGTGGTCCACAGTCCGGAGACCATCTCCACACGGTCGGTCGCCGGAGCGCCGCCGTCCTCGAAGCCGGGCAGATAGCCGTTCAGCTCCGTCGGGGAGCACGCAGCCAGCGTGACTGCAGTGGCTGCTCCCAACGGGATGGCGGCCCAGCGTAGGCGGCGTTTTGATCGCACGGTGCACCTTTCCGGACGCGGGTATGACCAGCTAAGTCTAGGGCAACGTCACACCGGATTCAGGCCAACCACCCAGGTCCACATACGCGTCGTCCGGCGGTTTTCCCGCGCTGATCAGCGCAGGAACCGCCGGACGATGGGGCCGGAAACCTTCAGATCAGTGGAAGCTGTCTCCGCATGCGCAGCTGCCTGCAGCGTTGGGGTTGTCGATCGTGAAGCCCTGCTCCGAGATGGTGTCCTTGAAGTCGATCATGGCGCCGTCGAGGTACGGCACGCTCATGTCGTCGACGATCACCTCGACGCCGTCGAAGTCGACGGTCTTGTCGCCGTCGAGGTAACGCTCGTCGAAGTAGAGCTGGTAGATGAGGCCCGAGCAGCCGCCGGGCTGCACGGCAACCCGCAGACGCAGATCGTCACGGCCCTCCTGGTCGAGCAGGCTCTTGACCTTGGCGGCGGCGGCGTCGGTGAGCGAGACGCCGTGGTCGCGGACGACCTCGGCGACAGGCTGTGCGGTGTCGGTCATGGGGTCTCCCCTGGGTCGGGCCGCCGGGGGCGGCTGGATGCCACGATTCTACGCGCGTCCCCCGAGAGCCGGCCCGGGTCAGAGGCTTTTGGCGTCGAGACGCTCCAGCAGGAGCGCCTCGGAGACCAGCGCATTGCGGAAGGTTTCCAGGTGCAGCGACTCGTTCGGGCTGTGGGCCCGCGCGTGCGGGTCCTCGACTCCGGTGACGAGGATCTGCGCCTCGGGGAACTCGCGCACGAGATCGGCGATGAACGGGATCGATCCCCCGACCCCGATATCCACCGGCGGCACGCCGTAGCCCGCCTCGAGGGCTGCGCGGGCGTCTTCGACGGCCCATCCCGCCGTGTCTACGAGAAACCCGTCGCCGAAGTCCACGTCCGAGAAGGTGAGCTGTGCCCCGAACGGCGCATGCGCCCGAAGGTGCGCCTCGAGCGCCTCGTATGCATCGCGCGCCGATTGGCCGGGCGCCACGCGGGCGCTGATCACGACGGACACCTCCGGGCTGAGGGTGTTCGACGCGTTCACGACGCTCGGCGCGTCGATGCCGGTCACCGTCACGGAGGGCTTGTTCCAGATGCGGCTGAGAATGGTGCCGTCGCCGATCGGCGACACACCCTCGGGGAGCCCGGCCTCTTCGCGGAGCGTCTGCTCGCCGTATTCGGGAGTCTCGGCATCCCGGTGGCTGAGACCTGCGACCGCGACGCCGCCCTCGGCGTCCCACAGTGTCGAGAGCAGCTTGATCGTGGCCATCATCGCGTCCGGCACCGCTCCCCCGAACATTCCGGAGTGGGAGGCGTGGTCGAGGGTGCGGACGGTCAGCGTGAAGCGCGCGTTGCCGCGAAGCGAGACGGTGACCGCGGGCGTGCGCGAATCCCAGTTGCCGGAGTCGGCCACGACGATCACGTCAGAACGCAATGCGTCGGCGTTGTCTTCGAGGAAGGCGGCGAACGAGCGGGAGCCCGCCTCTTCCTCGCCTTCGATGAAGAGCGCCACCCCGAGGTCGAAGTCGGGGCCGAGCGCCTCGGTGAGCGCACGGAGCGCGCCGATGTGCGCCATCACCCCGGCCTTGTCGTCGGCGGCGCCGCGGGCGTAGAGGCGGCCGTCGCGGACGGTGGGCTCGAAGGGCGGCGTCTCCCACAGCGCTTCGTCGCCGACCGGCTGCACGTCGTGGTGAGCGTAGAGGAGGATCGTCGGGCGGCCGTTGCGGGCGGCACGGGTCGCAAGCACTGCCGGCATCCCGCGCTCGTCCGTGCCGGGAATCGCGGCGTCGCGCACCTCGACACGCTCGAAGATGCCGAGCCCTTCCGCGAGCTGCTTGACGGACTCCGCGCTGCGACGCACCTCGGCGGGGTCGAAACCGGGGAAGGCGATGGAGGGGATGCGCACCAGCGCGCCCAGGTCGGCGAGGGCGGCGGGCACGGCGGCGGTGGCCGCGGCGCGCACGGCCTCGGGGCGGGACAGGTCGGAACTCATGCGGGTAATCTTAGAGTGAACCCGATTCCCGCTATCCAGAGGATCCTCCCGTGGCCAACACCCCCGCTTCCGCGCCGAAGGAAACGTCGACGACGACGCCCGCCGAGCAGGTGGGCTCGGGCAAGGGCCGCCCGACGCCGTCGCGCGCCGAGCGCGAGGCGGCTCGCAAGCGCCCGCTGGTGGCCGACACCAAGGAGGCCAAGGCGCGCGCGAAGGCGGAGCTCGCCGCGGCGCGCGAGAAGGCCCGCATCGGCATGGCCAACGGCGAGGATCGCTACCTGCCGGCGCGCGACAAGGGTCCGCAGCGCAAGTTCGCCCGCGACTTCGTCGACGCCGGGTGGCACCTCGGCGAGGCCGTCATGCCGATGATGCTGCTGGTCATCGTGCTGACGTTCATCCCGATCGCCGCCGTCACCTACTGGTCGTTCATCGGCCTCTGGATCTTCATCCTCTTCGTCATCGGCGACATGATCATCACCTCGATCCGCGTGAAGAAGGTCGCGAAGGACCGCTTCGGCACGCGCATGGAGAAGGGCCTCGGCTGGTACGCCGCGATGCGCACGATACAGATGCGCTTCATGCGTCTGCCCAAGCCCCAGGTGAAGCGCGGCGCGAAGGTCTGATCGCTGCGCGTCAGCGTGCGGTTCGGGCGAGTCCGCGGTTGATCTGCCGCGCCCAGAGCGGCCCGCGGTACAGGAACCCGGTGTAGCCCTGCACGAGGTCGGCACCGGCGTCCAGTCGTTCGCGCACGTCGGCCGCCGTCTCCACTCCCCCGACGGAGATGACGCAGAAGGTCGCCGGAACCGCTGCGCGGAGCACCCGCAGCACCTCGAGTGAACGCTTCTTCAAGGGCGCGCCGGACAGTCCACCGTCGCCGGCTGCCGCCACCACCGCGGGGTCGCTCGTGAGCCCCTCGCGGGAGATGGTCGTGTTCGTCGCGATGATGCCTGCGAGCCCGGATTCGACGGCGAGGCGGGCGATCGCAGTGATCTCGTCGTCGGGCAGGTCGGGGGCGATCTTCACCAGCAGTGGCGTGCTCCCGGATGCGTCGCGCACGGCCTCGAGAAGGGGTCGCAAGGTCTCGACGGCCTGCAGTCCGCGCAGGCCCGGCGTGTTCGGCGACGACACGTTCACGACGAGGTAGTCGGCCAGCGGCGCGAGCAGACGAGTGCTGGTGACGTAGTCGGCGGTGGCATCGGCGACGTCGACCACCCGGCTCTTGCCGATGTTCACACCGAGCACCGCTCGCCGCTTGCGGCGGCGGAGGGCGCGCAGGCGGGATGCCGCAGCCTCGGCGCCGTGGTTGTTGAACCCCATGCGGTTGACCACGGCCCGGTCGGGCACCAGGCGGAAGAGCCGCGGGCGGGGGTTGCCCTGCTGCGAGATCGCGGTGAGCGTGCCCACCTCGACGTGACCGAAGCCGAGCGCCCACAACCCTGCGGCCCCGGTGACGTCCTTGTCGAAACCCGCGGCGACTCCGAAGGGGGAATCGAAGGTGAGGCCGAGCGCCTGCGTGCGCAGTTGCGGCGCCGGACGCGTGAACCGGCGCACGAGCGGCGCGAAGGGCCGCAGCCCCAGCGTGCGGATCACCGTCATCGCCGCGTGGTGCGCGGTCTCGGGGTCCAGACGCGTGAGGACGGCGCGGAAGAGAAGTGGATACATCGTCGGGTACCTGCGGCGGGGGTCGGGTCAGTCCGCGTGCACGGCGGCGCGGGCCGCGGCGTGGTCGGCACGCAGCTGTGCGATGGCGGTCTCGAAGTCCTCGAGCGAGTCGAACGCCTGGTAGACGCTGGCGAAGCGGAGGTAGGCCACCTCGTCGAGGTGGCGCAGCGGCCCCAGGATAGCCAGCCCGATGTCGTTCGTGTCGATCTGCGACGACCCTGTCTGGCGGATCGCCTCCTCGACCGACTGGGCGAGGATCGCCAGGTCGCCCTCTGTGACCGGCCGGCCCTGGCACGCCTTGCGGACGCCGGACATGACCTTCTCGCGGCTGAACGGCTCGATGACGCCGGAGCGCTTGATCACGTTGAGGCTTGCGGTCTCTATCGTCGAGAACCGCCCGCCGCACTCGGGACACTGGCGTCGGCGGCGGATGCTCAGGCCGTCGTCACTCGTGCGGGAGTCGACGACGCGGGAGTCGGGATGGCGGCAGAAGGGGCAGTGCATGGCACCGACAGACTAACGCCCGAAGCGGGCGGTGACCGCTTCGCCGTGCGCGGGGAGGTCTTCGGCCGTCGCGAGCGCCACGATCCCATCGGCCACTTCCGCCAGAGCGGCGCGGTCGTACGCGATGATCTGCTGCGGGCGGAGGAAGGTCGACGCGGACAGTCCCGCCGCGTAGCGGGCCTGACCTCCGGTGGGGAGGACGTGGTTGCTCCCGGCGAGGTAGTCGCCCAGGCTCACCGGCGACGCGGCGCCGACGAAGACCGCCCCGGCGTTCACGAAGTCGTCGACGTGGGGGTCGGCGAGGTGCAGTTCGAGGTGCTCGGGGGCGTAGGCGTTGCTCACCGCCGTGGCGGCGGCGATGTCGTCGACCAGCACCACGGCCGACTGCGGGCCCGACAACGCCTGGGCGATGCGCTCCGCGTGCCGGGTGCGCGACGCGCGTTCGGTGACCGCGTCGATCACCGCGGTCGCGAGAGACTCCGACGGCGTCACCAGCACGGCGGAGGCCTGCTCGTCGTGCTCGGCCTGGCTGATGAGGTCCATCGCGACCAGCACCGCGTCGGCGCTGTCATCTGCGACGATGAGGATCTCGGTCGCGCCGGCTTCGGAATCGGTGCCCACCACGCCCGCGACGGCGCGCTTGGCAGCCGCGACGAAGTTGTTGCCCGGCCCGGTGACGACGTCGACCGGCTCGAGCCCGATCGACGCAACCCCGTACGCGAACGCGCCGATCGCGCCGGCACCGCCCATCGCGTAGATCTCGGTCACCCCGACGAGCCCCGCAGCCGCAAGGATCACCGGGTGCACCCGGCCGCCGTGCTCGCGCTGCGGCGGGGACGCGAGGGCGACTTCGCCCACGCCGGCGACCTGAGCGGGCACCACGTTCATCACGACACTCGACGGGTAGACGGCCTTGCCGCCGGGGACGTACACGCCGGCGCGACGGACCGGCCGCCACCGCTGCTCGACCCGGGCGCCGGGCGACAGCTCGACGGCCGACGGAGGCGGGACCTGCGCGGCAGAGGCTTCACGCACACGGCGGATGGCTTCTTCGAGTGCTGCACGCACCGTCGGATCGAGCGAGGCGATGGCCTCGTCGACGTGATCTTGAGGAACCCGCAGGGCGTGACCCGACGCGCCGTCGAAGCGCTCCGCCTGCTCGCGCAGCGCGGCCTCGCCGCGGGAGGCGACGTCGTGCACGATCTGAGCCGCCGTCGTGAGCGCCTCCGCTCGCGCCGCTTGAGCGCGCGGGACGGATGCCAGCAACTCGGCCGAGGTGAGCGTGCGGCCGCGGAGGTCGATCGTACGGATCATCCCACCAGATTACCGGCCCCTCCCCCGGCCGCCGGCCGGGCTGCGGGCCTCAGCCCCGCGTGACGTCCGAGACGTCGTGCAGGTATCCGACGCGCCCGTCTTCGTGGCGTACGACGAACACCTCGCCCCGGTCCTCGATCACGAGCGCCCACGCGTCGGGGCCGATGCGGAAAAGCGGCGCCCCCTGCGCATCGACGACGTCGCGTTCGACGGGCACGAGAGCCCAGAACGCCTGACTCACCGGTCCGCCGGAGACCACGACGGGCTCCTCGACGACGACGGCCGCAGCCCAATCCGCTTCGGCGTCGGACTCGGCGGGGGTCTCGTCTGCTGCGGCGAGCGGCTGGTCGTCCAGCGAGCGCTCGACGTCGGGATTCTCACCGAAGGCGTCGGTGTCGTAGGCGCCCGTGTCCCGCGCGTTCGTGCCGGCTGCGGCCGTGTCTGCTGCGGCGCCTGCACCGTACGCGCCTGCACCGTACGCGCCTGCACCGTACGCATCGGTGCCGTAGCCGCCGGCGGCATGCGCTCCGGCAGTGCCGGAGGCCGCGTCGGCGGGCTGCGCCGTGTCGGCGGCCGGGGCGGGACGCTCCGGGGCCGGGCGGGCGACAACCGGCCGCAACGGCCGGGCGTTGCGGTGCGCCGGAATCTCACGCCGGTACTTGAAGTCCTCAGAGAGCGTCGGCAGCAGCGGGGCGAAGACGGTGAGCACGACGCCGGCGAGCATCAGGAAGAACTCGACCCACACGACCCAGCTGCTCAGCCACACATCGGTCTGCACACCACGCACCACGTTGGTCCACAGCGCGGCGAGCCACACGACGGCGGAGACCGAGAACGCCACCGAGGCGAACTGATCGATCCCGAGCGAGCCGACGCGGCGGATGCCGTCGGGCGAGAAGCGGCGCAGGACCACGAGGAACACCGCCACCGTGGGAACGCCGATGGTGAGGATCCAGTCCAGACCCGAGTTCCAGACCGAGCCCCCGATTCCCCCGACGTCGCCGATGAGCTCGTCGCGGTACAGGGAGAAGAACGACACGATGAACGCCACGAGCCAGACGGCCAGGAGCGCCACTTCGCGCACCGAGAACGGACCCACGCCGTACTGCGGCGGGGCACCGGCGGACGCGGGCGCGGAATGCGCTGTGGCATCCGCGGCATCGGTGGAGTGATCGGGGGTGTTCACGGTGTTCTCGTCGAGCCGCTCGTCGGTCACGGTTCATCCCTTCGCCGTCGCGCCGGAGGCGCGGTCA
>NZ_JANJFJ010000208.1:0-7649 GCF_024626565.1 Microbacterium sp. zg.Y909 | reverse complement strand
TTCGCGATAGGGCGCTCGAAGGAAGCGAGCGTCGTGGCGCGACGCCCGCTCGGCGTAGCCGCACTCGCGGTCGTCGCGCTGTGGCCGATTGTCCTGCGCATCGCGCAACCGCTTCTGCCGAATATGGACGCCGCTGCATTCGACGCCGGCATGGACGCATATCGCTCGGCCACCGGCGTGTGGACGACGGTGTTCTATGTGGATCTCCTCGTCTCGCTGGCCGCGGCTGTTGTCGCCGTCGTCCAGGTCGCACGAGCACGGATCCTCCCCGAGCCCTGGCGATGGGCGCCACTGTGGGCGCTGCTCGTATCGGTCGCCGCCGGGGTTATCCCGTCGCTCCTGCTCGTGTCCATCGGACCGGTCGCCGACCAGAACGCCCTCGGGGCGGCGAGCGCTCTGGGCTCCCTGGGGTTCCTCGCGCAGACCCTCGGGCTCGGAATCATCGCCCTCGTCCTCGCTGCCCGCGTGCGCGCGGGTGATGTAGAGGTGTTCCGCTCGGCCTGATCGGCGCCCCGACCGCGGCCGGCGCGGAACCGCGGCCCCCCGTCGCCCGCGTCAGAACTCGCGGTGGGCCCGGTAGTACTCCAGGAGGCCGCGGGTCGAGGCATCCTGCGCCGCGAGCGCGTCGGCGTCTCCCTCGATAGCCGGTGCGATCTGGGTGGCCAGCTGCTTGCCGAGCTCCACACCCCACTGGTCGAACGAGTTGATGCCCCAGATCACGCCCTGGGTGAACGTGATGTGCTCGTACAGGGCGATGAGCTGACCCAGCACACGCGGGGTGAGCGCGGGCGCGAAGATCGACGTTGTCGGCCGGTTGCCGGGGAAGGTGCGCGCCGCCACGAGCGGGCCGGTGGTCCCCTCGGCCTCGACCTCGGCGGCCGTCTTGCCGAACGCGAGCGCCTTCGTCTGCGCCAGGAAGTTCGCCAGGAAGAGCCCGTGCACGTCACGGCCGTCGTCGGTGAGCGGGTAGGCGGGGTTGACGAAGGCGATGAAGTCCGCCGGGATCAGGCGCGTCCCCTGGTGGATCAGCTGGTAGAACGCGTGCTGCCCGTTCGTCCCGGGCTCGCCCCAGAACACCTCGCCGGTGTCGGTGGTGACGGGCGTTCCGTCCCAGCGCACCGACTTGCCGTTCGATTCCATCGTGAGTTGCTGCAGGTACGCCGCGAACCGGTGCAGCTGCTGCGCGTAGGGCAGTACCGCGTGGGACTGCGAGCCGAGGAAGTTCGAGTACCAGACGTTCAGCAGCCCCATGACCACCGGCACGTTGCGCTCGAGCGGCGTCGTGCGCACGTGTTCGTCGACGTCGTGGAAGCCCGCGAGCATCTCCCGGAAGACGTCGGGTCCCAGCTCGATCGCCAGCGACAGCCCGATCGCGGAGTCGACGGAGTACCGGCCGCCCACCCAGTCCCAGAACCCGAAGGCGTTGGCGGGGTCGATGCCGAACGCAGCCACCTTGTCGAGCGCTGTCGAGACGGCAACGAAGTGGTGGGCCACGGCATCGTTGCGGGCGGCATCCGAGCCGTCGATCGCGCCCGCCTGTTCCAGGCTCCGCCACAGCCACTCCCGCGCGAGGCGGGCGTTGGTGAGGGTCTCGAGCGTCGTGAACGTCTTGGATGCCACGATGAACAGCGTCGTCTCGGGATCGAGATCGGCGGTCTTCTGGGCGATGTCGGCGGGGTCGATGTTCGACACGAACCGGGCGTGGATGCCGGCGTCGGCGTAGGGTGCCAGGGCTTCGGACACCATGACCGGGCCGAGATCCGAGCCGCCGATGCCGATGTTGACGATCGTCTTCACCTTCTTGCCGGTCACTCCCAGCCAGTCGCCCGAGCGCACCCGGTCGGCGAAGGCGCTCACGGCATCCAGCACCTCGTGCACGTCGTGGTCTACGTTCTGCCCGTCGACGACGAGTGCGGGGGAGGCGCCGGCGGGACGGCGCAGCGCCGTGTGCAGCACGGCGCGGTCCTCGGTGGTGTTGATGTGCTCGCCGGCCAGCATCGCGGCGTAGCGCTCGGCGACGCCGGTCTGCTGGGCCAGTCGCACGAGGGCGGCGAGGATCTCGTCGGTGACGAGGTTCTTCGACAAGTCGACGTGCAGGTCCGCCAGCGGCAGGCTCAGCCGCTCGGCTCGGCGCGGATCGTCGGCGAACCACCCGCGCAGATCGGGGGTGAAGTCCTCGCGCAGGGCGGTGAGTTCGTTCCAGGCGGGTGTGGAGGTGGCATCGATCGGGGCAGTCACACCTCAACGCTAGACCTGCCCGCGGGCACCCGTCCACGCGGTGGCCCGCGCGCAGCGTGAAGGGCCGGTCGGAGGGTGTCCGGCCGGCCCTTCGGGGGGTCAGCGCGCTGGGGCGATCGGGGGGATCAGCGCCCCGAGCGCAGGGTGACGTCGCCGGCCGACACGGTGACCGTGATGAGCCGCGAGGCCTGCGTCGACGTCTCGAGACGATTGTCGAGGCCCCCCGCCGACACATCGGAGGCGACGCGGTAGGCACCGCTCGGCACCGCGAGGTCGAGCGACCCGGCGCTGACGTCGATCGCGACGTCGTCGGGCGCGTCGCCGGTGAACACCGCCTTCAGTCCACCGGCACTGACATCGAGGTCGGCCGTGGCCACATCGGCGATCTCCAGGTCGGCGCGGCCGGCGTTGACGCTCACGTCGACCTCGGCAGCGGCACCTGCCAGGGTGAGTTCCCCGGCATTGACCTCGAGTTCGAGCGTGCCGAACTCGCCGTCGACGTCGAGTGATCCCGCCGACAGGGTGAGCGTCGCATCGAGCGCGGCGCCCTGCAGGCTCTCGGGCAGCTCCAGCACGACCCGCGTGGGACCGTCGTAGAACCACCAGCCGCCGAACCAGCGGTCCGGTGAGCGCACGACCAGCTCATCGCCGTCACGGTCGAGGGTCCACTGCCCACCGCCGGCCGCCGCGGTCACATCGAGCACCGCCTCGTCGGTGTCGGTGAAGAGCACCCGCACATCGCCCGCGGCCACGTCGACATCGAGAGAGTCGACCCCTGTGGCATCCACGACGATGCGATCGTCGGTGGTGCCGGCCGCCCGCACGATCGAGCCGATGACGCCGGTGGCGACCGCGCCGATGATGATGACCGCACCCACGACGATGGCGATGATGGCCACGACGCGGCCAGCCGAGCTGCGCGGGGGTACCGGCGGTGGGATGACGGGGGAGGGCTGCGGCCCCGTGGGGGGCGTGGGGGGAGTGAGTGTCGTGCTCATCGTGATGCTCCTGTCTGCGGCAGGTCGCCGCCGTGCTCGAGATGTGCGAGCGCTGCCAGCACCCGTCGGTTGCCGGATTCGTCCTGCTCGAGGTCGAGTTTCTGGAAGAGGGAGGTGATGTACTTCTCCACGCTCGCCTCACTGACGTGCAGCGTGCGCGCGATCGCCTGGTTGGACTTTCCTTCGGCGATGAGGGCGAGCACGGTGCGCTCCCGGTCGGTCAGGCGGGCCATGCGGTCGTCGCGGGCGCGGCGCGCCAGCAGCTGCGAGACCACCTCGGGATCGAAGACGGTGGCGCCTGCGCCGATTTGGGCGACGGTCTCGACGAAGTCGCCGACATCGGCGACCCGGTCCTTGAGCAGGTAGCCCAGAGCCCCGCCGCGCCCGGCGATCAGCTCCGACGCGTACCGCTCCTCGACGTACTGGCTGAGCACCAGCACCGGGAGGTGCGGGTGCTCCGCCCGCAGCACGAGGGCCGCGCGGATGCCCTCGTCGGTGAACGTGGGAGGCAGCCGCACATCGAGGATGCACAGGTCCGGAGCGGTCTGGGCGACCACGGCCTGCAGGTCGTGGGCGTCGGGGAGGGCGGCGACCACGCTGTGGCCGGCGTCTTCGAGCAGGCGCACGAGCCCTTCGCGCAGCAGCGCGGAGTCTTCGCAGATCAGGATGCGCACGGCACGCTCACTTCCAGAGAGGTCGGTCCCCCGACGGGGCTGTCCAGGCGCACGGTCCCGCGGGCGGCGATGATGCGGTTGTGGATGCCGTCGAGGCCTCCGCCGGGGATCACGCGGGCCCCGCCGGTGCCGTTGTCCTCGACGCGGGCCCACAACGTCCCGTCGTCGCGGCGGCGCACCACGACACGGCATTCGCCCGCGTGGGAGTGTTTGGCCGCGTTGGTGAGCGACTCGGCGATGGCGAAGTACACGGCCGCCTCGGCCTCGCGGGTGCAGCGGCCCTCGACTCGCACGTCCAGGTGCACGGGAACGTGCGACCGGGCGGCGAGGGCCGAGAGCGCGGCGTCGAGCCCGCGGTCGTCGAGCACGGAGGCATGGATGCCGCGCGCCAGCTGGCGCAACTCGGTGATCGCGGCCTTCGTGGAGGTGTGCGCCTCGGCGATGAGCTCGCGCGCGGCATCCGGGTCGCTGTCGATCTTCTGCTGGGCGAGGCCCAGCGTCATGCCGACCGAGACGAGCCGCGGCTGCACGCCGTCGTGGAGGTCGCGTTCGATGCGGGTGCGCTCCACTTCGCTGGCGCGCACGGCGCCGGCGCGCTGCACGTCGGAGGTGGCGGCCTGCTGGGCGAGCACGGCCTCGCGGGAGGGCACGAGGATGGCTCGGGTGAGTACGCCGTCCAGCAGGGCGATGCCGAACAGCAGCGCGGCGCTGACCAGCACGGCGGCCCCGCCCAGGACCGCCGCCCAGCCCGGCTCGAGCACGAGCCCGAACCAGGGGGAGGGGATCTCCTCGGCGCCGAACAGCGGGGAGAGCAGCAGCCCCACGCCGGTGGCGACCGTCGAGGCCAGCCAGATGACGGCCGAGCCGAGCAGCGTCGCGATCGCGGCCCCGGCGACGCCGCGCCACATGGGACCGTCGGTGAACTGCTGCCACAGCATGCGCAGCCAGCCGCCGAAGCCGGGGCGGGTCATGCGCCGGGTGCGCAGCGCCGGCAGGCCGTAGTCGTAGAGCCCGTCGGCGCGGGCGTACTCCAGCCACGCGGTGGCGTAGAGGACGTACACGAAGGCGATGAGGAAGAGCGCGCCGATGCCCAGCACGAGCAGCAGCCCGAGTCCCAGGCTCAGCAGCACGGCGAGCATCGTGAACAGTGCTGTGCCGGCGAGGGACATGGCGGCCAGCTGGGCGAGCGCGCCGAGCAGGCGCAGCGCCGTGGGGCGGGGCGCCGCCTGCGTCGGGGCCGGGGCGAGGAGGGCGGCGGAAGAGGTCATGGCTCCAAGGTAGGACGAGGCCGCGGCCGCCGCCGCCCCGGCATCCGGAGTCTTTCCTTCGGGGTATCCCGAAGAACCGGCGCGTGCCCGGCGCCTGAGAACATGGAGGCGTGACCGTCCCCGATATCCGCCTCATCGCCGTCGACATGGACGGCACCCTGCTCGACCCCGCCGGCCACGTGCCCGCAGGACTCTGGCCGTTGCTTGACCGTCTGCGCGAGCGCGGCATCGCGTTCGCGCCGGCCAGCGGCAGACAGCTGGCGACCCTGCAGCGGTCGTTCGGTGAGGCGGGGCGCGACCTCGACTACATCGCCGAGAACGGCGCCTACGTCGTGCGCGACGGCGTCGAGGTGAGCTCGGACGCGCTGGACCCGCGGTTCGTGCGGGGCGTGATCGAGCGCCTGCGCCGACTCGTCGCCGAGGGGGCGCTTCACGCCGGCGTGGTCGTGTGCGGCAAGGAGTCGGCGTACATCGAGGACACCGACCCGCGTTTCCTCGCCGAGGTGGACAAGTACTACGCCCGGCTGAGCGTCGTCGACGACGTGCTTGCGCAGCAGGACCAGGTGCTGAAGCTCGCGATCTACGACCACGACGGCGGCGAGGCCCACACCGCGCCCGCGTTCGACGACCTGCGCCGCACCCACCAGGTGGTCGTCTCCGGCCAGCACTGGGTCGACATCATGAACGCCGGGGTGAACAAGGGCGTCGCGCTGCGGAACCTGCAGCGTGCTCTGGGGATCACCCCCGCCCAGACGGCCGCGTTCGGCGACTACCTCAACGACATCGAGCTGCTGCAGGCGGCGGACTGGTCCTACGCCATGGCCGACGCGCACCCCGACGTCGTCGCCGTGGCACGCCACCGCGCGCCCTCCAACGCCGAGTACGGCGTCATCACGACGATCGAGGCGCTGCTGGGCTGACCACGCCGGCCCCGTGACGGATGCCGGGGCGTAGCGTGGGCGCATGATCACGATTCCCACGGTCTCCCTCAACGACGGCACGGACTTTCCCGAGCTCGGGCTCGGCACCTACAACCTGCGCGGCGACAACGGCGTCGAGGCGATGGTCGCGGCGATCGACAGCGGCTACCGGCTGCTCGACTCGGCGGTGAACTACCAGAACGAGGCCGAGGTCGGTGAGGCGGTGCGGCGCAGCGGCATCCGCGACGAGCTCATCGTGACCACCAAGCTCCCTGGCCGTGACCACGGCTACGAGAAGACCCTCGCCAGCGCCGCCGGTTCGCTGGAGCGCCTGGGCCTGGACCGCATCGACCTCTACCTGATCCACTGGCCCAACCCCTCGGTCGACAAGTACGTCGACAGCTGGCGGGCGATGATCGAGCTGCGGGAGCGGGGGACGGTGCGCAGCATCGGGGTGTCGAACTTCACCGCGGCGATGCTCACCCGACTCATCGAGGAGACGGGCGTCGTCCCCGCCGTCAACCAGGTCGAGCTTCACCCCTACTTCCCGCAGTCCGAGCTGCGGGCGTTCCACGAATCACGCGGCATCCGCACCGAGAGCTGGAGCCCCCTGGCACGGCGCAGCGAGCTGCTGGCCGAGCCGGTGCTCGCCGAGATCGCCGCGGCTCACGGGGTCACCCCGACGCAGGCGGTGCTGCGGTGGCACACCCAGCTGGGCTCGACCCCGATCCCCAAGTCCGCGAGCGCCGAGCGTCAGCGCGAGAACGCGGACGTCTTCGGATTCGCGCTGACCGACGACGAGATCGCACTCCTCAGCGGGCTGGAGCGCGGGCGGCTCTGGGACGGCGACCCCGACACGCACGAGGAGATGTGACGCGTCAGCCCTCTCGGTCGTTCGGACTGATCACACTGCGGGTTCCCACGTCGCTCTGAGGCGCAGTCGGGGCGACGTCCAGACGGAGGGGCGAGGGTGGAACACGCGCCCAACCCGAGGGCGCCCGTCGCCGCCGCGCCGGCGAACCCGAACTCCCGCGCGTTCTCATGCACCCTGATCACGTCGTCCCGTCCTCCCGCCGCGCCCTGCGCGCACAGTCCACCCGCCGCCACCGCGGCCGGGTCACCGCAACTCTGGCGGTGGGCGCCGGAGTGCTGCTCGGGGGATTCCTCACCTCCGGCGCTGCCGCCGTCGCGGCCGAGCTGCCGTTCGCCTCGGACACCGCGGTCGCCCCCGCACTGCAGGAGGTGGCCGACGACGCGCAGGCGACGGTGGATGCCGCGCACGCGGCGCTGGCCGCCGGCGAGGCGCTCACCGCGGAGGTGGCGCAGTCGGGGCTGGACGTCGGCGGTGATGCCGAGGTCGACACGGTCGACCTGCAGGACACTCTTGAGGAGCTCGCGGGCGCCGAGGGTGTGGAGCTGCTGCGCGAGATCGACGTCGTCGTCGATGTCGAGGCGCACACCGACGACGTCGAGGCTGAAACCGCCGATCTGCGCGCCCGATTCGACCTCGCTCTGCAGCAGAAGGCCGAGGCCGAGGCCGCCGCAGCGGCG
>NZ_JANJFJ010000207.1:0-7673 GCF_024626565.1 Microbacterium sp. zg.Y909 | reverse complement strand
CGACGTCGACGGTCACCCCGTCGACGTCGGCGGAGCGGACGACGCCGCCGAGGCGGTCCGACGCTTCGAGCACCGTCACCTGCATGCCGACCTTCGCGCATTCGAGCGCCGCGACCAGGCCCGCGACACCGCCGCCGACGACGACGATGCGGGTGTCGCGCGCCTGCGCGACGAGGTCTACGGCGTCGCTCATGCGTCCTCCCCGTGGGCGAGGGCGACGATGCGGGTCAGCACCGTGGGATCGGCTTCGGGCGGCACGCCGTGCCCGAGGTTGAGGATGTGCGCACGGGCGGCGCCGCCGCGGGCGATGACGTCGCGGACGTGCGCCGACAGCACCGGCCAGGGCGCCGCCAGCAGCGCGGGATCGATGTTCCCCTGCAGCGTGACGTCGGGCCCGACGATGCGTGCGGCCTCGTCCAGCGGCGTCCGCCAGTCAACGCCCACCGCGTCGGCTCGCCCGCCCAGGAGCATGTCCGGAAGCAGGTGTGCGGTGCCGACGCCGAAGTGGATGCGGGGCACGGTGACCCCCTCGAGTGCGGCGAGGGAGTGCGGCGCGACGAACTCGCGGTAGTCCGCCGCCGACAGCGACCCCGCCCACGAGTCGAAGGCCCGCGAGACCTCGGCGAGCCACCCTGCCAGTCGGTGCCAGGCCTCGGGATCGGCGTGCATCATGCCGCGCGCGCGCAGGTGCTCCTTCGACGGGCCGCCCTCGACGAGGTAGGCGGCGAGGGTGAAGGGCGCGCCGGCGAAGCCGATCACGGGCACCTCGCCCAGCTCGGCGGTGACGATGCCGATGGCCTCGGCGATGGGACCGGATGCCGCGACCACCGCGGCCGGCTCGATCGCCGTCACGCGAGCGACGTCGGCGGCGGTGCGCACCGGCTCGGCGAAGACGGGGCCCCGGCCGGGCTGGATCTCCACGTCGATGCCCGCCAGCAGCAGCGGCACCACGATGTCGCTGAAGAAGACCGCGGCATCCACGCGGTGCCGGCGCACCGGCTGCAGCGTGATCTCCGCCGCGAGCGCGGGATCGAGGCACGCGTCGAGCATGCGGGTACCCACCCGCAGATCGCGGTACTCGGGGAGGGAGCGTCCGGCTTGACGCATGAACCAGACGGGAGGGCGTTCCGGGCGGTCGCCGTGCAACGCACGCAAGAGGGGGGCGGTGGCCATTGATCCATCCTCGCACCCGCCGTCGTGCCCCTTCCCAGGCGAGGGCCAGGTAGCCTTCAATGGTGCTGCTGTGTGTCACCGCGAGTCATAAGACCGCCTCGTTCGAATTGCTCGAGCGTCTCAGTGTGCACACCGACCGCGTCGCCCCGATCATCGCCGCGCACGACGAGTGCGTGCAGGGCGCCGTCGTGGTCGCGACGTGCAACCGCTTCGAGGCGTACGTCGAGATGGACGAGCCGGTGACCGCCGCCGGTGCCGTGGCCGTCGAGGCGACCCTGCTGGCCATCGAGTCCGCCATGGGCGTGTCCCCCGCCGAGCTCGAGGGATCGTACGAGGTCGTCGTCGGCGACGATGTCGCCCGGCACCTCTTCGCAGTGGCATCCGGGCTGGAGTCGGTCGTCGTCGGCGAGGGCGAGATCGCCGGCCAGGTGCGCCGCGCCCTCCGCGAAGCGCGTGAGCAGCGCACCACATCGACCGAGCTCGAGCGCCTCTTCCAGCGCGCCAGCGAGACCCAGCGGGGCATCAAGAACGCCACGGCGATCGGCCGCGCCGGCCGCTCGCTGGTGCGCCTGTCGCTGGAGCTCGCCGGCAGCCGCGTCACCGACTGGGCCGCCCTGCGGGTCGTGATGGTCGGCACCGGGTCCTACGCCGCTGCCACCGTCGCCGCCCTGCGCGACCGCGGTGCCGCCGACATCTCGGTCGCCTCGCCCTCCGGGCGCGAAGCCGCCTTCGCTGCCCGCCACGCGCTGCGGCCGGTGCCCGCGGCATCGTTCGCCGCCGCGGTGGCCACGGCGGACCTCGTCATCACCTGCACCAGCTCCGAGCACCCGGTGCTGTCGGCGGCGACGTTCGCCGAGGGTGCCGCGGCCGTCGACGCCGCCTCGGTCCCGGCCCGGCGCCTGGTCATCGACCTCGGGCTGCCGCGCAACGTCGACCACGACGTCGCCGAGGTCCCCGGCACCGACCTGCTCGACCTCGAGACCATCCGCCTGCACGCCCCGCTCGAAGAGCTGCAGGCCACCGACGACGCCCGCCGCCTCGTCGCCGACGCCGCCGCGCGCTTCGTCGCCACCGGCGAGCGCCGCAGCGTCGCCCCCGCCGTCGTGGCGCTGCGCGCCCACGTCGCGTCGGTGCTCGAGACCGAGATCGCCCGTGCCCGCAGCCGCGGCGACGACGGCGCCACCGAGCAGGCGCTGCGCCACCTCGCCGGCGTGCTGATGCACACCCCCACGGTGCGCGCTCACGAGCTCGCCGAGCAGGGTCGCGCCGATGACGTGTTCGCCGCTGTGTCGGCGCTGTTCGGGCTCGAGGCCGACGAGTCGGCGCCGCTCGTCGCCCCTGTCGACGTGGCATCCGCAGGCTGACCGTGAGCGCTCCCGTCCCCGCGGCCGAGGTGTACACCGCCGGCGGGGAAGACCGCGCCGCGACGCCCCTCAAGCGTGCCGCCCAGTGGGCCGGCACCGCGCTCGTATCGCTGTTCGATGCCAGCGGCGCGTCGGCCCCGGCGATGACCGACATCGTCATCCGCCTGGCACTGGACGGCACCGAAGTGCGGCGGTTCGAGCCTGCCGACATGGAGGACGTCGAAGCGATCCTCGAGATGGTGGAGCGCGACCTCGCGACGCTCGATGCCGTCGACTTCGCCGACGCCTGGCTCGACTGACCGCCCCCGCTGCGCTCCCCGCACACGCTCGCCTGCGCGGTGAGACGATGGAGGGATGAGCCTGCACATCACCGACGACCCCGCAGCGGATGAGCTGCTCACGCGCGACCCGCTGGCCCTGCTCATCGGCATGCTGCTCGACCAGCAGGTGCCGATGGAGACCGCGTTCGCCGGGCCGCTGAAGATCAGCGAGCGCCTGGGGACGCTGGATGCCGAGGCCATCGCCGGCACCGACCCCGAACAGTTCGCCGCGCTGTTCGCACAGACCCCGGCAGTGCACCGCTTTCCGGGTTCCATGGCGGCGCGGGTGCAGGCGCTGTGCGGTGCCGTCGTGAACGAATGGGGCGGGGATGCCGCAGCCATCTGGACCCGCGACGACCCGGATGGGCGCACGGTGCTGAAGCGGCTGAAGGCCCTCCCGGGGTTCGGGGACCAGAAGGCGAAGATCTTCCTGGCGCTCCTCGGAAAGCAGTACGGCTACACCGGCGACGGGTGGCGTGAGGCATCCGCCCCCTACGGCGAGGAGGGGTCGCACCGCAGCGTCGCCGACATCGTGTCGCCCGATTCGCTGCAGAAGGTGCGCGCGTTCAAGAAGGCCGCTAAGGCCGCCGCGCGCGAGTCCGCAGGCACGTCGGCATAAGAAAGGCAGCGCAACCTCTCAGGTTTCTCATAGGGTAGAGACGAAAGCGACCGCCGACGCCCTGGGGAGGCCTGCATGCTCACGCCGTTCATCATCATCGGCAGCATCGGTCTTCTGGTGCTCGTGATCTCGCTCGTGGTCGGCGACATCTTCGACCACTTCGAGATCGGCGAGGGTGCCCTGTCGGGCACGGCGCTCGGCATCGCCGCCGTGGTCTTCGGCGCCAGCGGCGTGTTCACCACCTCATCGAATCTCGACGACGTGTGGGTCTACGTCGTCGCGGGAGCGCTCGCTCTCGTGGCGTACGTCGTCGCGGTGCTGTTCATCCGCAAGCTCGCGGCGAGCTCCGACGGCGCTCCCGCCAACGCCGTCGGCCTCACCGGAGTATGTCGCTCCCCGATCACCCCGGCCGGCGGCGAGGTCTCCCTCGACGGCCCGCACGAGATCGAGCGGCGCCTGGCGTACTCGGACACCCCCATTCCCGAAGGCGTGCGCATCCGCGTCGTCGAGCACAGCGGCACGCGCGTCAAAGTCGTCGCCGAATAACCCGCGGCGGTCGCCGCGATCCACGGAAGGAATCCCATGCCGGTCGACATCGTCCAGATCGCCGCCGTCCTCGCCCTGATCGTCGCAGTCCTCGGACTTCTGACCTTCATCGCGCGTCGCATCCGCCGCGTGCCCCCGAACGAGGCGCTCATCATCGTCGGACGCGGCGCCGGCAAGCCCGTGCCGGGCGAGGCCACCGGTCAGCGCGTCGTCATCGGCGGGCGCACGTTCGTGTGGCCGATCCTTCAGCAGGGCTTCCCGATCTCGCTCGAGCAGCGCCAGATCGGCATCACCGTCGAGGGCGTCGACAAGAACCGCATCAAGATCGCCATCAAGGCGTCGATCAACTTCAAGGTCTCCGGCACCGAAGAGGGCGTGCGCCGCGCCGGCCAGCGCTTCCTCTCGCAGCAGGAGACCCTCACCGACATCATCCGCGAGTCGCTCGAAGGCTCGCTGCGCTCGATCATCGGCGACATGACCATCGAGCAGATCATCTCCGACCGCAAGGGATTGTCTGACCGGGTCGTCGCCGAGACCAAGGCCGACCTCGTCGAGCAGGGCCTGCAGGTGGATCTGCTCAACATCAGCGACATCTCCACCCCCGGCAGCGACTACCTCGCCAACCTGGGTCGCGCCGAGGCGGCCCGCGCCCGCCAGGTGGCGGAGGTCAGCGAAGCCGAAGCCTCGCGCGCCAGCGAATTCGCCCGCATCGAGGCCGCCGAGCAGATCGCCGAGCGCCAGAAGGCGCTGAGCCTTCGCCAGGCATCCATCAAGGCCGAGACCGACCGCGCGAACGCCGAGGCCGAGGCTGCCGGCACGTTCACCAAGGCCGAGCAGGACCGTCTCGTCGCACAGCAGGAGCGCGAGGCGCTCATCGAGCAGGCCCTCGTGACGCAGGAGCGCCTCGACATCGAGATCCGCAAGCCCGCCGAAGCCGAGGCGTACGCCGAGGTGCAGCGCGCCACCGCCCAGCGCGACGCCGCCAACGCCGCCACCGAAGCCGATGCCTACAAGCGCACCAAGATCGCCGAGGCGAACAAGGTCGCCGCGGTGCAGGATGCCGAGGCGTCCGCGACGTCGGTGCGCTTCGCCGGTGAGGCCGAGCGCGACAAGCAGGTGGCTCTGGCCGCCGGTATCCGCGCCGAGGGCGAGGCCCGCGCCGCCGCCATCCAGGCAGAGGGTGTCGCGGAGGCGACGGCGACCGACGCCAAGGCCGAGGCACTGAAGAAGTACGGCGAGGCCGCCCTCGCGCAGGAGATCATCTCGCGCCTGCCCGAGATCGTCCGTGCCGCCGCCGAGCCGATCAGCAACATCGACCAGCTCACCGTCATCTCCACCGACGGCGCGTCGGCGGTCACCAAGACCGTCGGCACGGTGCTCGGCGAAGGCACCGAGGTCGTCAAGTCGCTGACCGGGCTCGACCTCGGAACCCTTCTGGCCGGCTTCGCCGGCGCCCGCACCGGCGCCTCGGGCAACGGCTCGGCGCCGGCCGGCACGGGAACGACCGCGCCCGGCTGAGCCGACAGCGCAGGATGCCGACGATGCGGTCCACACCGGATGACGGTGCGGACCGCATCGTCGCAGCCGGCCGCGTCAACGAGAGGGCGACATGGCGATCCGGTGGATCACACCTGAATCGGGGCGGTGGATCGAGATCGCCGAGCGCGCCCTCGCGGTAGAGCGCGAGCGCGGCGGCATCGCACCTCAGGAGGTCGCCTCCTCGGCCGACGCGCGCCGCGCCGAGGACGTGCTCTACCGGGACTGGCGCAGGTACTCCCGCTTGGGGTGGGGGGCTCTCGGGGTAGCCCTGTGGTTCTGCGCCTCCGTCATGGCGGCGCTCATCCCGGCGGGCTTCACCGCGACCCTCGAGCGGGAGCAGAGCACGGCATGGGCTGTCACAGCCGCCGGAGCGGTGCTCACCGCCGTCCTGGCAGCCCTCTCGCTGTGGATCCTGCTGCACCTGCGCCGAGCGGGACGGGCACTGACACGTGCCCTCGCCTTCTGGGTGCGCCTCCCCTGGCGGCGCGGGGAGCGTCGCACGATCGATGCGATGTTCGTCGGCACGGCGCAGACCTACACCCAGCCGGCCTTCAACCTGCGGATGACCGCGATGGGGATCATCGCGGTGTTGGGAGCGCTCGGTGGCGCCCTGGCCGTCTGGAGCGCGCTGCGCGCGGAGGCGACCGCCGACGCCGGGGCGACCGCCGCGGCTGCCGTCTTCGGCGCGGCGATGGCGGTCGGGCTCCTGCCGACCGCGGTCGGCATGGCCACCGGCATCCGCCGAGCGGCGTTCGCCTACTCGGATCCTCGCGCCGCGGTGGCCGCGCGCTTCGGCTACGGGCCACCCGAGGGCATCCTGCCGAGCCACGCCGCGCGCAGGGGGACCCGGGCCCGCCGCCGACGCTGAGACACGAGCATCCGGCTGAGACATCGCGCGTCGCGTGGTGTCTCAACCGGATCGTGGTGTCTCAGCCGGATCGTGGTTTCTCACCCGGCGAGGGCGGGGGCGGCGGGGGCGGCGCCGCGGCGGGGCCGGCGGGACCGGCCGCCGCGCGGGTCAGGCGCCCCGCAGGCGCTCGGCCAGGTAGCCCTCCAGCGCGTCGAGACCGATGCGCTCCTGCGCCATCGTGTCGCGGTCGCGCACCGTGACGGCGCGGTCATCGAGCGAGTCGAAGTCGACCGTCACGCACAGCGGCGTGCCGATCTCGTCCTGACGGCGGTAGCGGCGTCCGATGGCGCCGGCGTCGTCGAAGTCGATGTTCCAGCCGCGGCCGCGCAGGGTGTCGGCCACCTCGCGCGCCAACGGCGACAGCCGCTCGTTGCGCGACAGCGGCAGCACGGCGACCTTCACGGGCGCCAGACGCGGGTCCAGGTGCAGCACGGTGCGGGTGTCGACTCCGCCCTTGGCGTTGGGCACCTCTTCCTCGTCGTACGCGTCGACGAGGAAGGCCATCATGGCGCGGGTGAGACCGAACGACGGCTCGATGACGTACGGGGTGTACTTCTCACCGGTGGCCTGGTCGAAGTAGGTCAGCGACTGGCCGGATGCCTCGGAGTGGCTGCCCAGGTCGTAGTCGGTGCGGTTGGCGACGCCCATCAGCTCGCCCCACTCCTTGCCGGTGAATCCGAAGCGGTACTCGACGTCGATGGTGCCGGCGGAGTAGTGCGCGCGGTCCTCCTCGGGAACGTCGAAGCGGCGCATGTTGTCGGCGTTGATGCCCAGGTCGATGAACCAGTTCCAGCACGCCTCGACCCAGTGGTCGAACCACTCGGGCGCCTCTGCGGGCGGGGTGAAGAACTCGATCTCCATCTGCTCGAACTCGCGGGTGCGGAAGATGAAGTTGCCGGGGGTGATCTCGTTGCGGAAGGCCTTGCCCACCTGGCCGATGCCGAACGGCGGCTTCTTGCGCGACGCCGTGAGCACGTTGGTGAAGTTGACGAAGATGCCCTGCGCGGTCTCGGGGCGCAGGAAATGCAGACCCGACTCGTCGTCGACGACGCCGAGGTAGGTCTTCACCAGGCCGGAGAACGCCTTGGGCTCGGTGTACTTGCCCTTCGTGCCGCAGTTCGGGCACGGGATGTCGGCCAGACCGTTGGCGGCGGGGCGGCCCTTGCGCGCCTCGAAGTCCTCGATGAGGTTGTCGGCGCGGA
>NZ_JANJFJ010000206.1:0-7766 GCF_024626565.1 Microbacterium sp. zg.Y909 | reverse complement strand
TCTGCAGCAGCTCCTCGGCCACCCGCCAGAGGCGCTCGGCATCCTCTCTCTTTCGGGCGCGGGGGAACGGATGCCGCGGTCGCGGCGCACCCGCCATCTGCAGGAGCCCGCAGGGTGCGAAGAAGTCGCCCTGTGCGGCATCCGCCGTCAGAGCTTGCAGGGCAGGGAGCGGCGCGAGCGGCAGCGGGTTGCCGAGGTGGGCGGTCGCGAGCCGCACGAGCTGGGGCGGGACGCGGCGGCGGATGTCCGGAGCGATCGCGGTCGCGGGGACGACCCCAGGGTGGGACTGGGCGACGGTGACGGCTCCCCCTCCCGCCGCGCCGCGACGTGCGAGCTCGGTGCCGAAGAGGGCGAGCGCGAGCTTGGACCTGCCGTAGGCACGGGATGCGCCGTAACGGCGCTCCAGCTGCAGGTCGGACCAGTCGATGCGGCTGAACGCCGCTGCGAGGCTGGTCTGCAGGACGATGCGCGTCCGCGCCCGGCGCAGCACCGGCAACAGGCCGATGACGAGGGAGAAGTGTCCGAGGAAGTTGGTCTGGAAGTGCAGTTCGAAGCCATCGGCGGTGAGGTGGCGCCGGCGGTCGCCCAAGAGCACGACGCCGGCGTTCGCCAGCAAGAGGTGGATCGGGGTGCGCTCGGCGGACAGCGTGGCGACAAGCGCCGAGACTGAGTCGAGGCGGGCGAGGTCGAGGTCGCGCAGCTCGAGGCTCGCGTCGGGGACGCTGCCCCGGATGCGGGCGATCGCATGGCTTCCCTTGTCGCGGTTGCGCACCGGCATGATGACGTGGGCACCGGCGGCGGCGAGCGCGCGGGCGACCTCGAGACCGACTCCGTCGCTCGCGCCGGTGACGAGGGCGGTGCGGCCGGCGAGGTCGGGGAGGTCGGCGCTGGGCGTTGCGGGCATGGTGTCCCTTCCGTCCCTCAACGGATACCACGGCGGGCTCGCGCCGCGCAGGTCGCTCTGGGGCTCGCCGAGCGGCGCCGTCGTGGGTGACACTTGGCCTCATGACGAGGATCATCGCGGTGCGCGGCGACATCACCGAGCAGCGGGTGGACGCGATCGTGAACGCCGCGAACAACGCGATGCGCGGGGGCGGTGGCGTCGACGGCGCGATCCACCGTGCCGGCGGCGCCGAGATCCTGCGCGACTGCATCGCCCGGTTCCCCCACGGGCTGGCGACCGGCGACGCGGGCTGGACGACCGCAGGCGACCTTCCGGCGCGGTGGGTGATCCACACCGTCGGCCCGAACTACGCCGCGGGCGAGCGGGACCGGGCGCTGCTGGTGTCGTGCTATCGCCGGTCGCTGCAGGTGGCCGACGAGCTGGGCGCCCGGTCCGTGGCCTTTCCGCTCGTGAGCGCCGGCATCTACGGGTGGCCGAAGGCGGATGCCATCGCCGCCGCCGTCGAGACGATCGCCGGCGCCGACACCGCGGTCGAAGAAGTGCGGATAGTGGCGTTCGATTCGGCGACCTACGACCAGGTGGCCGCGGCGGTGGCGGCTGCCGCCGCGCGCTGACCCTCCCGTTCCGACCCTTCTCGGCCTGGCCGGCGGCGGCGGTCGGTCGTAGCATCCAGATCGTGGACGAGTGGGTCGGCTTGCTGCGCAACGTCAATCAGGGGCAGCGCGGGCATCCGTCCACGGCCGACATCCTCGCCGCGTTCGCCGATGCGGGCGTGCCCGACGCGGTGACGTTCCAGAGCAACGGCACCGTGGTCTTCCGGGCCGACGACCCCGCCGCAGTCGTGGCCGACGCGGTGCGGGCGCTTGAGGCCCGCACGGGCCTGCGCCGCGCGGGCTGCGCGCTCCCGCTGCCGGAGATCGCGCGCATCGTCGACGCGCACGCCGAGCAGCCCGACGCCAACCGGCGGGAGGTGTCCTTCCACGCCGGCGGCCGCATCGATCCCGACGATGCGGAGCTGGCGCGCGTCGCCGCGCACCGCCGGTGCCGGGTGGTGGATGCCGGGGAAGGCTGGGTCGTTTCCGTCAACGAGCGGGAGGGCGATGGCAACGCCACGCCCACGATCGAGGAGGCGACCGGCGAACCCGCAACCTCCCGCGGGCTGCCGACCCTCGTGCGCCTCGTCGCCCGCTTCGGTGCCGCCGGCTGAGCACGGGTCCGCCGAACTCGGCCCGCACCGACTCGGAGGCGCCTCAGCGCAGCAGCGCCTCGTAGGGGGCCAGCGCCACGCGGTCCTCGGCGCCGCTGCGCAGGTGCGGATCTTCCGTGACCAGAAGGTCCGCCTGCAGCACGGCGACGGCGAGGTACTCCGCCGGCGGTGTGTCGGGCCAGCCGAGGCGCGTGGCGAGCTTCCACGCCGTGGCGCGGGAGACGCGGTCGCCGAGCAGGCGGATCTTCAGCTCGGCGAGGCGCTCCAGCCGCGCGAGGGCGACCCGCTCGTCCAGCGCGCCGGCGCGGACCTGCTGGTAGAGCAGCGAGAGGGCGTGGGTGCGCAGCACGCTCGGCGCGACCAGCGAGTGCCCGGCCCCGAGTACCGCGTCCTCCTCGATCAGCCGCAGGGCCGTCGGCGCGTCGATCGCGTAGCGGGTCATGGCCCGATGATGCCACCGGGCTTCGTCGGGCGCGACGGTGCGGGCCGATGTCGGAGGGTCGCCGTAGCGTGTGCGGTGCCGGTTCGGGGGGATCGGCACGGGTGCCGGCCCGGGGAGCCGGCACCCACACCCCCGGGTCACCAGCCCATCGAGCCGGGCACGCCCTTGAACGGCCCACGCACCCACGAGGTCACCCAGCCGCCGTAAAAGATGCCCGGCTGCGGCACCGCCGTCTCGCCGTCGACCGTGCACCGGTCCATCGGGCCGGCGTACACCGCGACCCGGTCGGTGAGCAGCTCGTAGCCCGGCGACGGGTCAGGGTAGTTCCACGCCGCGCGCGGGGCGACGCGGTCTCCGCCGCGCACGTCGAAGTACCCCGCCGCGCCCTTGAACTCGCAGTACGAGCTGCCGTCCGTGGGGACGAGGGAGCCCGGCGCGAACGCCGCGATCGGCAGGTAGTACACCGGCGGGTGGCTCGTCTCCAGCACCCGAACGACGTCGGTCGTGTCGACGATGCGTACGCCGCCGAAGTCGATCGTCACGGGGGTGTCGACGCGCTCGATGCGCGGCGGGCGCGGGTAGTCCCAGACCGATTCCTGGCCGGGGTCGACGGGATCGGGGCGGGGGTGGGTCATGGCCTCACTGTATGAATGCGGTGAGATGCGCCGCTAGGGCTCCCGCGGCGCGCACCGGTGGTTGACTGTCGCCATGACCGGCGTGCCGATGTTCCCGCTGGGCAGCGTGCTGCTCCCCTACACGCCGCTGCCGCTGCGCATCTTCGAGCCGCGCTACCTCACGATGATCGGGCGCCTGCTCGACGAGGAGGAGCCCCAGTTCGGCGTCGTGCTCATCGAGCGCGGTCCCGAGGCCGGCGGCGGCGAGCAGCGCAGCGGCATCGGCACGATCGCGCGCCTCGTGCGCGTGGCCCCCACCGCGACCGACCTGCAGGTGGTGGCCGTCGGCGCCGAGCGCATCACCGTCGACCGGTGGCTGCCCGATGACCCGTACCCGGTGGCGGAGGTGTCGCCCGTGCCGCCGCTGGAGTGGTCCGACGCGCTGACGCCGCTGCGCGACGAGGCCGAGAGCATCGTGCGGCGGGTGCTCGCGCGCGCCGCCGACGATGAGAACGTGCGGTGGGATGCCGAGACCGAGCTCTCGCCCGACCCCGTCGAGTCCTCGTGGCAGCTCGCCGCGATCGCCCCGCTGGGTGAGCTGGACCGCTTCACGCTGCTGCATTCAACGACGCTCGGCGGGCTGCTGCGGCAGATCATCGACCTGACCCTCGACATCGAGCCCCTGCTGACACGCCCACCCGCCGACGACCTCGGCTGATCTGTCCGGTCGCGGATGCGCCTCGGTCGACGCGGCGCGCCAGCCCGCGCGATCGGGGGGTGGGTCCCACGCCCACCGCACCGGCGACTTCGACCGCAGCACGATGGGTTCGCCGCCGGGCGGATGAAGAAGGAACGGTCCCCGCCCGTCGCGCGTGATCTTCCACCCCTGGTTGTGCAGGAGCAGATGATGGAACCGGCACAGCAGGATCCCGCGGTCGACGTCGGTGCGGCCCTGCTCCGCGCACCAGTGGTCGCTGTGGTGCGCTTCGCAGTACGAGGGTGGGCGGTCGCAGCCGGGCCACATGCATCCGCCGTCACGGGCGGCGAGGGCGAGCCGCTGCTTCGCCGTGGACAGTCGCTGCTCGCGCCCGACATCGAGCGGGTTCCCGGCGCCGTCGACGCTCACGAGCACCCTGGCGGTCTCGCACAGCGCCTTGTCGAGCACCGAACCCGGCAGCGCCGCACCCCCGTCCTCGACGTGCGCGACGCCCAGGAAACGCCCGAACGCGTCACGCGCGCCGACGGCATCCCGCACCGCCACCAGCCGCACACCGGGCTGACGCGCCCCGAACACGTCCTCGGCCGAGGCCAGAGCCCCCGCTCGAACGACGTCCATCATGAGGTCGTAGGTCAGCTGCTCGTTCGTGCGCCCATCGCGCACGAGTGAATCGGCGTCGGCCCGCTCGGCCTCGGTCATGAACCGCGGACCGCCTCGGCGCGGACGCAGTGCCGCACCGATGATCGAGTCGACCCACGCGAACATCTCGTCGTCGAAGTCGATGCGGGCGTGGTGTACGCCTTCGCCGTCCGTCCACATGCGCCAAGACCGTCCCTGGAACCGCCGCGCGAACCGGTCCTCGGCGCCGGCGGGGTCCAGCGCGTCCCGCACTGCTCGCGCCCGCTTGACCACCTCTTCCACCGGGAGCCCCGGCACCTCGCCCATGAGCTGCTCTGCAGCGACGGCCCAGACCGCTCTCGCGTCGTCCGAGTCCGGCGGTTCGCCGAGCCCTCGGCGGATCGCGTCGTGCTGCGCGGTGGTCACCACCCCCGCGAGCATGGCCTGGCGCAGGCCGGCATGCCACGGTGCGATCGCGGCGTGCGGCGTCCGCTTGTCCTCGCCGCCGTCACCGGTGGAGCCCGCACCGCACGCGTCGTCGAGCAGCGACGCGCCCACGCGCACCGCCCGCGTCGCATCCGCGCGCGACCCGCCCGTGATCTCCTGGATGAGGGCGACCGGCGACCGATGGCCGCGTGTGCCGGCCAGCCCGCCGTGCGGCGCGGCGGACCGCTCGGCGATGACCGCGGCCGTGACGACCGTCAGCCGCTCGAGGCAGCCCATGACGGCGGCGGCCTCTTCGAACACGGCCAGCACGTCGTCATCGGACAGAGCGCGCACCGCCGCCAACAGCTCACCGGGCACGACGTCGAGGTCGCGGTGGCCGCTGACAGCCTGCGCTCTCGTCGCAAACTCGGTGAGGAAGGTCATGCCCTCATCATGCCGCCACCGTCGGACATTTGTTCGATAGTGGCCGGTAAGCTGTGCATGGGTCGGGCGACCCCCGAGCTGGGGAGGGAACCCGCCCCTACTGCCTCACCGCGGCGGGCGCTCCAGCGGCAACTCGCGCGTGGCATCCCACGGCTCGGTCCATCCGAGGCGGTCGAACAGCACGTCGAGCACCATCGCCGTGAACCCCCACACGAGGTGCGCCTCGGGACCCTGACCGACGTGGAAAGCGGGCCCGCGCATCGTGCGAGCGCCGTCGCGCAGCACCGTGACGCCGCGGTTGGCCGGGCTCAGCAGGTCGGCCACGGGCGCGCGGAAGACCGCTGCGGACTCGCCTTCGTCGACGACGTGCACGGGCGACGGATGCCGCCACCATCCGAGCACCGGGGTGACGAGGTGTCGCGAGAATGCCAGCGGAATGGTCTCGAGCGCGCCGAGCACCTCGACCCCGGCCGGGTCGACGCCCGTCTCCTCCTGTGCCTCGCGCAGGGCCGCGGCGACAGGCCCGTCGTCCTCAGGATCGACCCGGCCGCCGGGGAACGCGACCTGCCCGGGGTGTGACCGCAGGGTCGACGCCCGAGCGAGCAGCAGCACGTCGAGGTCGCGCGAGACCGCGGTGTCGGCGGCGGCGCGCTCGCTGGGCGTGGCATCGAGCACACCGAAGAGGATGAGCACCGCCGCGGGCCGTGATCCGGGTGCGACGGGGAGATCGATGAGCGGCCCGAACGACGGCACGACGGTCGGCTCGCTGCGCCGACGACGCTCCACGTCAGCGGCGAGCGCGGCCAGCTGTGCGCGCGCGGTGTGAGGGGCGTCCGGAACAGGCATCGCTTCAGGCTACGCCGCCGACGGATGCCGGCGCGTCAGCAGCCCCTCCCCCCACCCCCGGTCGCTGAGCGAGCGAGCGAAGCGAGACGAAGCGCCCCCACCGACCGGGCCGAGGGCGGGACGGAGCCCCCTAGTCCGTCCCGCCCCCGACCCAGACATACGGCGCGTGCGTAGCGATCGCACCCGCCCGCGCGCGCTGAGCCAGCAACAGCGCGCCGTCCAGCGGGTCTCCGACAGCCGGCTGCACCCGAGCGTCGGGACGCAGCTCCGCGACCGTCTGCTCGAACGCCTGCGCCAGCACGCCCCCGGCACGGAACACTCCCCCGGTGGTCGCGATCACCGCAGGCAGCGACCCCTCGAGCGCGGCGACGCCGCTGCGCGCGGCCTCCCGCCCCGCCTCTGCCGCGATCGCCGCTGCCGAAGCGTCACCGGCGGCTGCCAGTGCCAGCACATCGGCAGCGAAGGATGCCAGCACGCCGGCGCGATCCGGCCGGGTGTACAGCTGCGACGGCCAGGTGACCGGATCACCGAGTCGCTCCCGGGCCGCCCGCAGCAGTTCGGAGCCTGCGGCATCCACTCCGTCATAGGCGCGCATCGCCGCGATGAGTCCCTGCAGGCCGACCCAGGCGCCGGCGCCGCGGTCGCCCAGCAGGTGCCCCCACCCGTCCACCCGCCGCCAGACGTCGCGGCCGTCCGTGCCGAAGGCGATCGCACCGGTCCCGAGCGCCACGATCGCCCCGGCTTCGCCGCCCAGCGCGCCCAGATGCGCGGTCACGGCATCCACGGCCACGGCCACCGCCACCGGCCGCCCGGTCAGCTCACGAAGCTGGGCCGACAGGGCTGCGGCGAACCGCTCCGGCTCGGCGACCAGGGTCGCCAGACCCGTCGCGCCCACCCCGACGCCGGCGAGTTCCGCGACGACCTCCGGCCACTCCTGCGCAGCCCGCGCCACCAGCGACGTCACGGCGCCCGGCACCGTGCTGCCCCCATCCGTCACGCCGATGCGCTCTCCCGAGAACTCGAGACGCTCCCCCGAGGGCGCACCCTCGAGGCGCAACCCGACCCGGCTCCCCGAACCGCCGATGTCGAGCCCGAGCAACGACGTCACTTGCTCATGCCCGCGGTCAGGCCCGACACGATCTGCTTGGTGGCGAAGAGGAAGAGCACGACGAGCGGAATCGTCGCCAGCGTCAGCCCCGCGAAGAGGGTCGCCCAGTCGGTCTGGTACTCACCGAAGAACCGGGTGATGCCCACCGGCAGCGTGTACGCGTCACGGTCGCGGATGAGGATCAGCGGGTAGAAGAAGTCGTTCCACACCGGCACGAATCGGAAGACGATGACCGTGGCGATCGCGGGTTTGACCAGCGGCAGGTGGACCCGCCAGAAGGTTGCGAAGGGTCCGGCCCCGTCCAACCGGGCAGCCTCGTCGAGCTCGATCGGCAGCTGCCGGAAGAACGCCGCCAGCACGAAGGTCGAAAAAGGGATGCCGAGAGCGGCATACACCAGGATGAGGCCCCACAGGTTGGAGATCATGCCGACCGAGTCGA
>NZ_JANJFJ010000205.1:0-7835 GCF_024626565.1 Microbacterium sp. zg.Y909 | reverse complement strand
TTCGACTGGCACAGCATCCGCCCGGCGACCCTGAAGCGGATGCCGCTGGGCGAGACGATCGTCATGCTCGTCACCGTGGTCGTCACCGTGTGGACGCAGAACCTCGCCCTCGGCGTCGTCGCCGGGGTGCTGGCCGCGATGATCACGTTCGCCCGCCGCGTCGCGCACTTCACCACCGTCACGCGCACCGTGAGCTCCGACGGCGCCGTGGCCCCGCTACACCGTCGACGGCGAGCTCTTCTTCGCCTCCAGCAACGACCTGACCACGCAGTTCGAGTACGCCCACGACCCCCAGCGCGTCGTCATCGACATGACGCGCTCGCACGTGTGGGACGCCTCCACGGTCGCCGCCATCGACGCCATCGTCACCAAGTACGCCCAGCGCGGCACGGCAGTGGAGCTGGTCGGCATGAACGCGGCCACCACCGCCCTGCACGGCCGGCTCAGCGGCGGGGTCGACGCGGGGAGCTGAGCGCCAGCCGCGGGTCGGCGCTGTTCCAGGTGCGCGCGCTCTGCAGCGCCCAGTACAGGCCGAACAGGCCCAGCGCGATGACCTCGCCGACGAAGACGATCGGTGTGCGCATGGCGTCGTCGCCCATGATCGCCACGACCGCGATCACCACCGTGAGGTCGACCGCCAGCAGCACCCCGACGACCGCGTAGGTCATGCGCACGCCGCGCGGCGGCGGCTGCTCCGGCGCCCAGTCGCTGCGCCCTGCGTCGATGAGTGCGACGACTGCGAGCAGCGCGAAGAACCCCGTCGCGGCGACGACGTGGCCGAAGCCGAGGAACGACGCGCGCGCGAGCCCCCACCAGGCCCAGGTCGCGGTGAGCACGGCGACCGCGAGGACGATCGAGGGCCATGTCAGCGCCAGCGCCGCCCGGCCGGCGTCGGCGCGCGTGCCGATGACGACCGCGACGACCACCGCGAGCGCCCCCACCACCAGGTAGGTGGCCACCCCGGTTTCGACTGACGGGTGCGCGGATGCCGGAACGCACGGCGCCGCGCCGCATCCCGCGGCCAGCGTGGGCGTGGGCACGAACGCGACGAGCGGAGCCAGCAGCGCCGCGGCATCCAGCAGCGCCCGCTGCACGCCGCGCCCCGACAGGGCGAGGAGGCCCAGGGATGCCGCGATGAGCGCCCCCACGAGCACGTCGCGAGCCGGCGTGTAGTAGTACGCGCTGATCGATTCGAGCAGCCCGCCGCGGAAGCTCTCGAGGGTCACCGCCACGGCGATGGCGACCACCGTGCCCGCGACGCCCAGTCGCAGGTAGCGGTACGTGCGGCGGAGCGCCGTGTCGGCCGTGCCTCCGCCACCCGCGCCGTCGTCGACCATGTCGCGAGCGTAGCGCCTGCCCCGGCGTAGCACTCCGGCGGCGCCAGGGCAAGGGGAAGGTCGCCCGCTCCAGCCCCGGCCTACGGTCGAAGACACCCCGATCGAACAGGAGCGCTACACATGGCGACGACCAAGACGAGCAAGACGAGCAAGAGCGCCGAGACCGTTCAGAAAGCCAACCGGCGCAAGAGCGCCTCGGGCGGCAAGGGCGCGAAGCTCACCACCGAGGAGAACGCCGAGAAGGGCTTCACCGCCTCGCAGGACCTCAGCGACAACCTGCAGAAGGTTCTCGTCGACCTCATCGAGCTGTCGCTGCAGGGCAAGCAGGCCCACTGGAACGTGGTGGGCACGAACTTCCGCGACACCCACCTGCAGCTGGACGAGATCATCGAGGCTGCCCGCACGTTCGCCGACACCATCGCCGAGCGCATGCGCGCGCTGCACGCCCTGCCCGACGGGCGCAGCGACGTGGTGGCCGAGACCACGACCCTCGCGGAATTCCCGCAGGGCGAGATCGCCACCACCGAGGTGATCGACCTGATGACCGAACGTCTCGACGACGTCTGCGGCACGTGCCGCGAGGTGCACGACGACGTCGACGACGAGGACCCCACGAGCGCCGACCTGCTGCACGCGATCCTGGAGCGGCTCGAGCAGCTCTCGTGGATGGTGAGCGCGGAGAATCGCACACCGAAGCGCTGATCCTCTCGCGCAGGAGAGAACGAAAGCCCGCCCGGATGACCGGACGGGCTTTCGTCGTTGCAGGCGGACTCAGGGAGTCGGCATGCCGCCGTTGACGTTCAGCGTCTCGCCGATGACGTAGCTGGACTCCGCGGAGGCGAGGAAGACGTACGCCGGCGCGAGCTCGGCGGGCTGTCCCATGCGCCCGAGGGGCGTCTGCTCGCCGAACTCCTCGAGCTTCTCCGGCGGCTGGCCGTCGGTGGGCTGGAGCGGCGTCCAGATCGGTCCCGGGGCCACGGCGTTCACCCGGATGCCCTTGGGCGCGAGCTGCTCGGCCAGGCCCTTCGTGAAAGCGTTGATGGTGGCCTTCGTCGAGGCGTAGTCCACCAGGATGCCGGACGGCGAGTACGCCTGGATCGACGTGGTGTTGATGATCGTCGATCCCGGGGTCAGGTGCGGCAGCGCCGCCTTGGTGATCCAGAACATCGCGTACACGTTCGTCTTGAACGTGTGATCGAACTGCTCATCGGTCAGCGTCGTCAGGTCCTCGTTGTAGACCTGCTTGCCGGCGTTGTTGACAAGGATGTCCAGGCCCCCGAGCCCTTCGACCGTCTGGGCGACGAGGTCGCGGCAGTATGCCGGGTCCTTGAGGTCGCCCGGCAGCGTCAGCACGGTCGCGCCCGCGTCGCGCAGGATGCCCGCGATGCGCTCGGCGTCCTTCTCCTCCTCCGGCAGGTACGACAGGGCGACGTCGGCGCCCTCGCGCGCGAACGCGATCGCGGTGGCGGCGCCGATGCCGGAGTCGCCGCCGGTGATGAGCGCCTTGCGGCCGGTCAGGCGGCCGGAGCCGCGGTAGCTGTCCTCGCCGAGGTCGGCCTTGTCTGTGAGCTCGGCATCCAGGCCGGGCTCCGACATCTCCTGGTCCCCGGGCTCGATGTCGGCGTAGAGCTTTGCCGGGTCGGTGAACGTGTACTGGTCCCGTGACATGGTGTTCTCTCTCTCGTGATGGTCAACGGCCGCGGAGCTTGTGCTCCGGGACGATTTCTCGGATCGTGAGGGCCGCGCTGATGAACGCCAGGTGACTGAGGGCCTGCGGGGTGTTGCCCCACGCCGACCCGTCGTCCTCGTCGATCATCTCGGCGTAGATGCCGACGTCGTTCGCGGCGGCGACGAGGGCGTCCATCGCCTCCAGCGCCTCGTCGTGCCGGCCCACGCACGCCAGGGCGTGGGCTCGCCAGAACCCGCAGGCGACGAAGGTCTTCTCCTCCTGGTCCACTCCGCTGTAGCGGTACAGCAGGGCGCCGGCGCCCAGCTGCGCGGTGAGGGCGTCGATCGTGCGCGACATGCGCTCCCCGCGGTCGAACCCGCTCGGGGCGTGCAGCAGCACCGACGCGTCGAGGTCGTCGGAGCCGGCGTACCAGACGTAGGCGCCGCGCTCCTCAGACCAGCCGTGGGTGTCGATCCATTCGCGGATGCGGCGGCGCTCGGCGCGCCAGCGCTCGGCGCCTCCCGGGATGATGCCGGCGTCCGCCAGCCAGACGGCGTCCTCCAGCGCCTTCCAGCACCCCATCTTCGACGACGTGTAGTGCCGCAGCTCGGGAAGCTCCCACATGCCCGAGTCGGGGTTGCGCCACAGATCGCAGGTGCGGTCAGCCACGGCGGCCAGCAGCCGCGCCGTGTCGATGTCGAGGATGTTGCCCGCTTCGACGTAGGTGCGGCAGATCGCGATCAGGTCGCCGTAGACCCCCAGCTGCAGCTGATCGTGGGCGGGGTTGCCGGTGACGACGGGGCCGATGCCGCGCCAACCGGGAACGTCTGCGACGACGGGTGCAGGCACGAGCTCCCCGTCGAGCGTGTACATCACGTGCACGTCGGGGCCGTGGGCGCGGATCGTCCGCAGCATCCATGACAGGGCGGCGTGGGTCTCCTCACGCAGGCCGAAGCGCACCAGGGCGTTGGCGGTGTAGGCGAGGTCGCGCACCCAGGCGAACCGGTAATCCCAGTTCTTGCCGCCGCGGGGGCTCTCGGGCAGCGACGTGGTCGCGGCTGCGGCGATCGCGCCGGTGGGGCTGTAGATGAGCAGCTTCAGCGCGAGGGCGCTGCGCTGCACGTGCGCGGCCCACGGGCCTTCGTATGAGAACGCCTTCGACCAGTTGCGCCAGTTGCCGATCGTGCGGTCGATGCCGGCGTCGACGTTGCGCGGGTCGGGAAAGTGCAGTGGCTCGTCGTGGGTCGCCGCCAGGACGACGAGGTGGCGGGAGTCGGGCGACGTGGTGAAGGCGCCCGCCAGCACGGGGCCGTCCGGTCCGTCGGGGTCGGGCTCGGCGGGACCGTGCTCGAAGCCGACGATCGCGATCGCGGTCGTACCGCAGCGGAGGGTGGCACCGTGAGCCGTGGACTCGATCCAGGGCGAGGCGGTCTGCAGCGACGTGCCGGGGCGCACCGCCCACGCCATCTCCACCCGCCCGGACACCCCGTCGACGCGGCGCGCGAGCTCGGCCCACGGCAGCCGCCCGGCGATGCCAGACACCAGCGCGTCGGTCACCTTCACCACGCCGTCGGCGGTGGTGAATGTCGTCTCCAGCACGTTCGTGCGGGGAACGTACCGGCGGCGCATCGTGAAGTCCGCGACCGGGGCGAGGGCGAAGAACCCACCGGTGTCGTCGTCGAGGATGCGGGCGAACACGGCATCCGAGGTGAGCTCGGGCAGCGGCATCCAGTCGATGCTGCCGTCCGCTCCGACGAGCGCCACGGTGCGGCCATCGCCGATCGGTGCGTACGACTCGATCGGCTGACACGTCACGCTGGCTCCTCCCGGTGGGTGGGTCCAGTCTTCGTGAGGTCGCGCGGAGGTGCGGAAGGGTTGACAACACCGCCCCACCGTGAAATCGCGGGCGCGCGGGGCGCCGGCGATACCGAGGTCAGCGCAGGAACTGCGCGGGGTCGAACTCCTCGATCGGGATCACGCGGATGCGCGGCAGCGGGGCGTCGAACGCCTGCGCGTCGTACTCGAGGTCGAAGAACTCCAGGCCAGGGATCGCCGCGAATCCGTTGTTGCGGAACTCGGTGAAGCCCAGCACACCGAGCCGCCGGCCGTCGGCGAGCGCGGCGAGGTCGTCGACGAAGTCGCCGTCGTGGCTGACGAGCATGACGTCGTCATTGCGGTCCCGCAGCGCCTGGAGCGTGCGCTGGATGGCGATGTCGACGATCTTCGCGTCGGAGGGACCCGACAGCGGCACCGGCTCGTAGCCCAGCGCCTTGAGCGCCTGCACGAACGTCATCGGCAGGTTGGTCGTGGCGTTGAGGAAGAACAGGCCCCGCGTGGGCCGGCGCCAGGTGTGCTCCACGAACGAGAGGATGCGGTCCCAGCGCGGCCGCTCATCGGGCTGCGGCCGACGCCCCAGAATCGATCCACCGAGGGTCGCGTCGATGTTCTCGCCGTCGACCAGCACCCATGCGCCCTGCGCGTCGCCCACTGCGACCTCCCTGCGACGCCGCACAGGGCGTCGCCTTCGATCCTATGCGCGCGCCGGCGCAGCCCTCGCTCGGGGCGTCAGTTCAGGGCGCGGGTGGATGCCGGGATGACTCCGTCGCCGTACAGGCTCTTCGCCACATCCTGCAGCGCCGTCAGCGCCACCCGCTGGGTCATCGGCCCGTAGGAGATGCGGGCGACGCCGAGCGCCTCGTATTCGGCGGCCGACAGCGCGCCGGGAAGGCCGATCACGCTCACCTTGCGCTCACCGATCCCGTCGACGAGCTGCCGCGTGATGTCGGCGTCGAGGGGACCCGGGACGAAGACGACGTCGGCACCGGCGTCGAGGTAGGCCCGGCCGCGCTCGATCGCGTCGGCGATGGAATCCTGCACGGGCCGGTCGCCGGCTCGCACGAACGCGTCGGTGCGGGCGTTGAGGGAGAAGTGCACGCCCTCGGCCTGGCCGGCGGCGACGATCGCCTCGACGGCGGCGACGGAGTCTGCCAGCGGCTTCAGCCGGTCCTCGACGTTCGCGCCGACCACGCCCACGCCGATCGCGCGGCGGGTGGTCTCGCCCGGGTCGCCGAACCCGGCATCCAGGTCTGCCGAGACCGGCAGGTCCCCGGCGACCGCGACGATGCGGCCCACCATGTCGAGCATGAGGTCCAGCGGGATGTTCTCACCGTCGGCGTACCCGAAGGTCGCGGCGATGGAGTGCCCGGCGGTCGCGAGGGCGCGGGTCTCGGGCAGGTCGATGATCGCCTTCGCCGAGACGACATCCCACACGTTCACCACGCGGAGGATCTCCGGTGCGGCGTGCAGGTCGGACAGGGTCTGCGCGCGCTGCGCCTGGGTCGTCATCGCCCCACGGTAGCGGGCTCGAGCGCGCCCGGGCCAGGGTCGCGCGCCGCAGGCAGGGGCCGAGGCGTGCGCCCGGGCCGGCGCCGGCGCCGCGCGCCGCCGGCATCCCTCATCGCCGCGCCGATACCCTGGTCGCCATGCCCGCACCGCAGACCCGCCGCGCGCGGGCGCAGCGCCGCCGCGTGAAGCGCGTCGCGGCGTCGGGCAGTGACCTGACCGAACTCGAGTGGTTCGCCATCCTCGACGCGTGGGCGGCGTGCGCGTACTGCGGGGCCGATGGGGCGGCGCTGCAGCGGGACTGCGTGCTGCCGATCTCGCGGGGCGGTCGCTACACCCTGGACAACGTCGTGCCCGCGTGCCGGTCGTGCAACGCCAGCAAGTGCAACGAGGAGGTCACCACCTGGATGCGGCGCCGGCGCCTGGACGAGCCGGCTTTCCTGCTGCGGTGGCGCCAGATCGTGCTGGCCCTCGCCGCCGAGACCGCGCCCGCTCCCCCGCCCACCGCCTCCGCCTCACCCGTCGCGGATGACGGTTTCCCGCCGGTGGAAGGCGCTATCCGCGACAGGTGAGCAACCCCGGGCAGGGACAATGGAGGCATGACCCGCTCCGCCGTCACCGCCTTCGCCCTCGACGTCGTGCTCGTCACGCTCTTCGCCGCCATAGGCCGGGCGAGCCACGACTCCGCGCCCTTCGGACTCGGCCTGGTGACCACCGCGTGGCCGTTCCTGGCCGCGCTCGTGGTCGGCTGGGTGGTGACGCTCGCCTGGCGCCGACCGGCCGCGCCGGTGCGCACCGGCCTCGGCGTCTGGGCGATCACGGTCGCCGGTGGCATGGTGCTGCGCGCCGTGACCGGCCAGGGCACGGCGCTCCCCTTCATCATCGTGGCGACGCTCACGCTGCTGCTGCTCCTCGTGGGCTGGCGCGTGGTCGCGACCCTCATGCAGGCGCGGCGGCGCGCCCAGGACGGTCGGTCGTCCCACCCGGCCCCTTCCGCGCCCCACGCGGGACGTTCCTGACGACCCAAACCGGTACGCCCGCCGCCGCCGCGCCCTCACGCTCCCCGGCCCCCACGCTTCGGTGGACGCGAGGGCCCCGTTCCCAGGCGCTTGAACGGCCGTTCGCGACGACCGGGCGGGACCGGAATGGATGCCGCGTGGCATCGGTTGCACTCGATATGCAACGCTTCGGAACGCTCTCGTTCGGCCACTATGGACCCCTCGGCGGAGGGCGGGAGCTGACCGCCGGCGACTCGATATGCCAGGCCATCGACCTCGCGCAGGGCATGGACGACCTCGGGGTAAATGGCACGTACTTCCGCGTCCACCACTTCGCGCGCCAGCAGGCCTCGCCCATGCCACTGCTCTCGGCGATCGCCGCGACGACCAAGAACATCGAGGTCGGCACCGGCGTCATCGACATGCGGTACGAGAACCCGCTGCACCTCGCCGAAGAGGCCGCCGCGGTCGACCTGATCAGCGACGGCC
>NZ_JANJFJ010000204.1:0-7932 GCF_024626565.1 Microbacterium sp. zg.Y909 | reverse complement strand
GCGTGCACGGCACCGACCTGTCGACCCTGTCCAAGCGCACGCGGGCGCGGTTCCGCCTGCGCAACATCGGGTTCGTGTTCCAGTCGGGCAACCTGCTGCCCGCGCTCACCGCTGCCGACCAGCTGCGTCTGGCCGGGCGGCTGGCGGGCAACCGCCACGTCGACCCCGCCCTTGTGCTGGAGTCGGTGGGCATGGGCCACCGCGCCGGTCACCGCCCCGGGGAGCTCTCCGGCGGCGAACGTCAGCGCGTGGGCATCGCGCGCGCTCTGGTGAACCAGCCGAGCCTGCTGCTGGTGGACGAGCCGACGGCAGCGCTGGACCGTCGCCGCAGCCACGAGGTGGTTGAGCTTCTCGCCGACCGGGCGCATGACGCCGGCGTCGCCGTGGTCATGGTCACCCACGACCGCGACGTGCTGGAGCACTGCGACCGCGTGCTCGAGATGGTCGACGGGCGGCTGGGCGCGCCCGTCACGGCCTGACACCTCGCGTCCCTTCGTCGCCCGCGGCAGCTCCAGCTGTCGCGGGCGACGCGCTCCCTTCAGGACGTTTCATCCGCCGCGCCGCTGCATTCGGCCGGCCCAGATCAGGACGATAATTACCGGATGCCCAAGATCACCGCTCCGACGGTCGCCGAGCACCGCGCCTCTCAGCGCGCCGCACTCGTGCGCGCAGGCGAGGAGCTGCTGCAAGAGTCGGGGCTGGCCGGGGTGAACCCGGGAAGCGTGTCCGAGCGCGCGGGCATGAAGCGATCGAGCTTCTACGACTACTTCCCGTCGAAGGACGATCTGCTCGTCGCGATCGCGATCGATGCGATCGAGCGATGGGATGCCGACATCGAGCTGATCCTGGAGGGCACCGAGCGTGGCCTTCCCGAACTGCGCGCGTTCGTGGATGCGACGATGCGGATGACCGCCGACGGGCGGCACACCATCGCCGGGTCGCTGCGTGACGCGAACCTCAGTCCCAGCCGCATGGAAGACCTCATGACGCTGCACGACGCGCTCATGCGGCCCCTCACCCGCGTGCTGGAGGATCTGGGCCTGCCGGCATCCCGGTCGACCGTCACGCTCGTGCAAGGGGTGCTCGGTGCCGGAGTGCAGCTGGTGACGCACGGCATCGAGCCGCAGGCCGCGGCCGACGAGGTCTACGGGCTGCTCACCCGCGGCATCGTCTCCGCCTGACGCGCGCCGGTGCGCGGGGCCATGCCTCGCACTGAACGGCCCGCACGGGCCGCACCGGTCGTAGCCTGGAACCATGAGCCTCGCGCCGCAGACCGCCGTCGACCTCGGCTCGCGATTCGCCCGCGAGTTCCCGGAGCTGTCCACGCCGTGGGCTGCCGCCGACTTCCCGGACGCGCGACTGCTGGTGCTGAACGAGCCGCTGGCGGCGGAACTGGGTTTCGACCAGGCAGGACTCCGCACGCGCGAGGGAGTAGGGCTGCTCACCGGCAATCTCGTCCCCGAGACCGCGGCCCCCGTCGCGCAGGCCTATGCCGGTCACCAGTTCGGCGGATACTCGCCGCGCCTGGGTGACGGGCGCGCGCTGCTGCTCGGGGAGGTCACCGACGCCGACGGCGGCCTGCGCGACCTGCATCTCAAGGGATCCGGCCCCACGCCGTTCGCTCGCGGCGGCGATGGCTTCGCTGCGGTCGGCCCCATGCTGCGCGAGTACGTGATCAGTGAAGCGATGCATGCCCTCGGGGTGCCGACGACGCGAGCACTCGCCGTGACCGCGACGGGGTTGGGCGTGCAGCGCGACACGGTGCTCCCGGGGGCGGTGCTCACCCGCGTCGCGGCGAGCCACCTGCGTGTGGGAACGTTCCAGTACGCCGCTGCGACCGGAGACGATGACCTCGCGCGCCGCCTGGTCGCCCACGCGATCGACCGGCACTACCCGCACCTGACCGATGCCGAGAACCCGTCGCTGGCACTCCTGGGCGCTGTGATCGACGCGCAGGCGGCACTCATCGCCCGCTGGATGCTGCTCGGATTCGTCCACGGCGTGATGAACACCGACAACGTGACGATCTCGGGCGAAACGATCGACTACGGCCCCTGCGCCTTCATGGATGCCTTCGACCCGGCATCCGCCTACAGCTCGATCGATCGGCAGGGGCGCTACGCGTTCGGTCGGCAGCCGCTGATCGGCGAGTGGAACCTCGCCCGCTTCGCCGAAGCCCTGCTGGCGACGATCGACCCCGACACCGACCGGGCGATCGAGCTGGCCCAGGATGAGCTCGGGCGGTTCCGCGACGCGTACAACGCGGCCTGGTTCAGCGGGATGCTCGACAAGCTCGGCATCCCGGCTGACGCCGACCAGGAGTTGACCACGCCGCTTCTCACCGACTTGATCGACCTGCTGCAGATCAGCCGCGTCGACTACACGGGCTTCTTCCGCCGGTTGAGCGCCGTCGCGCGCGGAGACGCCGCGGGCACCCGCGCGCTCTTCGCCGACCCAGGCCCGTTCGACCTGTGGTCAGAACGCTGGCTCGCGCTCGCTCCCGACTCCGACAAGATGGATGCCGCGAACCCCGTCTACATCCCGCGCAACCATCTCGTGGAGGAGGCGCTGGATGCCGCAACGTCAGGCGACCTGCAGCCGTTCGAGCAGCTGCTCGAGGCCGTGACCTCGCCGTTCACCGAGCGCCCCGGCCTGGAGCGCTACGCCGAGCCGGCGCCCGACGCCTTCGGCCCGTACCGCACCTTCTGCGGCACCTGACCGGATCGACGCGCGCACGTCGAGAGGGGCGGCCCATGCCGGAGACCACTTGCCACATCTCGATGTCCCTCGACGGCTTCGTCGCGGGGCCGGACCAGAGCCTCGACGATCCGCTCGGAAGGCGCGGCCTCGAGCTGCACCGCTGGCACCTGGGACACCCGCGCGCCACCGACGCCGATGCCCTCGCCTCCAAATGGCTGGGACGCCCCCGGGGCGCGTACGTAATGGGCCGCAACATGTTCGGCCCGATCCGCGGCGAGTGGGATGGGGACTGGCGCGGCTGGTGGGGGCCGGAGCCGCCGTACCACGCAGCCGTGTTCGTGCTCACCCACTACGCCCGCGACCCGATCGAGATGGAAGGCGGAACGACCTTCCACTTCGTCACCGGGGGCTTCGACGACGCCTACGGGCGAGCGGTCGAGACCGCCGCCGACGACGGCATCCACATCGCGGGCGGGGCCTCGACCGTCCGTCAGGCGCTCGCCGCCGACGTGGTCGACGAGATCACGCTCGACATCGCGCCCGTGCTGCTGGGCTCGGGGGAGCGCATCTTCGACGGCGCGAAGTCGTTCGGCTACGAGCCCGTGGAGGTGCTGCACTCGCCGCTGGCGACGCACATCCGCTACCGCCGCGCCTGAGCGCGCACGGGATGCCGGCCCTGCCGGCGGCTGATCTGTTGCGATCGAGGACCGGTTGGCAACCGCCCTGACGTGCACACTTGACAGCCCGCAGGCGCGGGCTGCCCGTGTTCGAGGCGACGGCTCTTTGCTCGGCGATGACGGGGGTGTGCTGAGCGCTCAGGGCTTCTAGCATGAGTCGCGTGGGGACTCGCGAAACGGGTGCTGTGCAGGATATTCGTTTCGCGCGCTCCGCAGACGGTGTCGGGATCGCGTACGCCGTACATGGTGCCGGTCCGCCGTTGCTGATCGACGCGTGCTGGCTGAGTCATCTGCAGTTCGACTGGCAGAGCCCTGTCTGGCGCCATTTCCTGGTCGAGCTCGGGCGCATCGCGACGGTGATCCGGTACGACGAGCGCGGACACGGGTTGTCAGATCGTGATGTGACCGACCACAGCCTGCAGGCCCGCGTCGCGGACCTCGAGGCCGTCGCTGACGGCGCCGGGTTCGACCGCTTCGCTCTCCTTGCGATGGCGCAGGGCGGCCCGGTGGCGATCGAGTATGCAGCGCGCCATCCGGAGCGCCTGACCCGACTGATCTTCTACGGGAGCGACGCCGGAGCACGCGGCGTTCCGTCGGCGAATGAGCTGGAATTGGGTCGTGCGTTCGAGGCGATGATCAAAGTCGGGTGGGGGCGCCCGACGCCGGAGTTTCGGCGGGTCTTCACGAGCATGATGATCCCCGGCGGAACCGAGGAGCAGATGTGTTGGATCGACGAGCTGCAGAAGATGGCCGTCGACGCGGACACGGCGGTGCTCGCCCGGGCCCAGCGCCAGATGATCGACTCCAGCGGCCGTTTAGGCGAACTGCACCTGCCGACACTGGTACTGCACAGCCTCGGGGACCAGATCAAGAGTTTCGAGCAGGCCCGATATCTCGCCGCGCACATTCAGGGCGCTCGGCTTGTCGCGCTGGACAGCAACAACCACATCATCCTGTCCGATGAACCGGCGTGGCCGGTCCTGCGCCGCGAGATCACGGACTTCATCGCTCCGGACAGGGACGCAGAGCCCGTCGCATCCGCGGAGGACGTGGCCTCGGCGCTTTCTCCCCGGGAGCTCGAGATCCTCCGCGCGGCTGCAGGGGGATATGACAACGAGGCGATTGCGGCAGAGCTGACGCTCTCCGTGCGTACCGTCGAGCGGCATCTGCAGAACGTGTACGCGAAGCTCGGGTTGCACGGACGCACCGCGCGTACGGCGGCCGTCGCGCGGCTGCTCTCCGGCGTCTGACCGGCTACGCGTCAGCCGCCACTCGACGGTCGACGCCGAGACCTAGTTGCGCGTCGGCCCCGATGTGCGACCCGGATGATCATCCCTACGGTTGCGGCAACAACCAATTCCGGAGGAACCATGTCCATGCAATACAGCACTCGACCGACTTCCACGAGTACACCCTTGACGTCAACGCCAGAAGACCGGGCCCTGAAGGCGAAGCATGCCGCGATGTGGGCGAGCGGGAACTACCCCGCCGTCGCCGACGAGGTCGTCGGCTCCCTTGGCCGCATCCTTGTCGATACCCTCGACGTGCAATCCGGACAGCGCGTCCTCGACGTTGCGGCCGGTACCGGGACTGCGGCCCTGCCCGCCGCGCGTCGGGGCGCTCACGTCACTGCTACCGATCTGACGCCCGAGCTCCTCGACGTGGGCAGAGCTGAGGCGATGGCCGAGGGACTCGAACTGACTTGGCAGCCCGCGGACGCCGAGGCATTGCCGCACGCCGACGCGACCTTCGACGTCGCCCTATCGTGCATCGGCGTGATGTTCGCCCCACACCATCAACAAGCCGCCGACGAGCTGCTGCGCGTCTGCCGCCCCGGAGGCACCGTCGGCGTGCTGAGCTGGACCCCCGAAGGCTTCATCGGCCAGATGTTCGCCACAATGAAGCCCTACGCGCCACCGCCGCCCGCCGGAGCGTCCCCGGCCCCGCTGTGGGGACGCGCCGATCACGTTCGGTCACTTTTCGGCGACCGCGTCAAGAACCTGGTTGCGCGACAGCAGACATTGCGCGTAGGCCGATTCTCCGATGGCATCGAGTTCCGCGACTTCTTCAAGGCCAATTACGGTCCCACGATCGCCGTGTACCGATTCCTCGGCGAGGATGCCGCCCAAGCGGCCGCACTGGACACCGAGCTGGCCGCGCTGGGCGATCGGTCCCTTCACGAGGGCGCGATGAACTGGGAGTACCTTTTGGTCACCGCTTCCCGCATCTGACGCGCGCATGCCTGCGCCCACCGCCCACCGGGTCGTCAGCTCGCACGAAGATCCATCACCGCGACAGAACGGAAGGTGGGCTCAAGGCGAGGTCGGCTCCCGCGGCGCCGAGTCATCCGCGTGGCAACGACCACCCGCGACGTCGAACCCGTGCTGTTCGCCTCCACGAACGGCCGGTGGTGCCTCGTGGGGTGGTGCCGATTGCGCCACGCGCTGCGATGGTTCACCGTGTCGCGCATCGAGCGAGCCAGCGTCACCACGACGGCCTACAGCGGTCACACCGTTCAGGAGGTCGGAGAACCCCCGGCGAACGCCAGACCGGTGCGCCGTCGGGGCGACTGGCCAGCTAATGTCGTCCGCCGGCGCAGCGGGCATCGTGGCATCGATCACTTCTGAGACGCGGAACCGGTATCTGCTGCCGACCCTTATGTGGGGCAGGTCGCCTCGTTGGGCCAAGGCATAAATGGTCGAGGTGGAAGTGCCGAGGATGAGTGGGATCTACCGCACACCTATCCACTCTTCGTTGCTGCCGCTCATGCCGGAAGCCTAGGACGGACATGCGCGCCGAACCGAGAAGCCTTGGAATGCGTTCCGGGTCGCTCGGGCCGCGGGTTCCGGCTCACAGTTTGTCCTTTGCGCGATAATGTCAGTCGAAGATCGACGGGCCGATTCTGACAGCTGGATAGCCGCGGTCGAGGGTTCACTGTGTCTGGGGGGAAAATGAAGAAGATCCAGAGCGCCGCCGTGCTCGCGGCGATTGTCATACTGTCGGGATGCTCGGGTGAGCCTGCGCTTGAGGTTTCAGCCGCGCCGCCCTCGGTGGAGGTTTCGCAGACGCCCACGCCAGCACCCACCCCAGACGCCGAACGCGGAACGCGTGGGAATCCGTTGGCCGTGGGGGAAAGTCGCAAGCTTTCAGTGGACTCGATGTGGTCTCTGGGCGCTGCCGGGCCCACCGAGATCCACGATGGGTACTTGGTTCTGCCGATGACTATCGCGCTGGACTGGGATGCGGGGGAAAAGCAAGCGCAGGCTGAGGGCCTTTCTCTCCGTGAGACAGGGGTCGACCCGTGGGCCTCGTTGTTCGTCGAGTACGTCAGTGCCGGCGGGCGGTCATTCGCCACCATGGATGACTACTCGGTAGATATCCCGGATGACATGTACAACATCGGTACCTTATATCCGCCGGTGGAGTCGGTGGGGGCCCGCGTCGCCGTGAGCGTGCCTGCTGACCAGGTCCCGGGTGGGGTCTGGGTCGTGAAGAACGCACAGGGGTCCGCGGTATTCATAGCCACCGAGTAACCCTGGTCCGGGGGCCGTGGGACCCGTTCTTGACCCTCTCGCGGCGCGTAGTGGGGCGTGAGGAACGAACTGGTGACAGGTTGACCTGCCCCACCGAAACTTTCCTCACGCCCCGAGGAGGGACACCAGCCTCGTGTGCTTGCCGTGAATACCGCGCCCCGTTGTGCGTAGGCCTCCCGTCGCGGCCACCAGGGCGATCGTGATAGTCGCGAGGATTCCCAGCATTGTGACGACGTTGGAGACGAGAGCCTAAGCGGTAAGGACTTCACTGGCTTCATGCACTCGCTGAGAATAGCGGTCTCGGCGTTGGCGCGCTGAATTCGGCAAACAGCACGCGTTCGCGCGCGCGAGCGATAGTAGAGATCATGAACAAACTCACGAGAGTCATACTTCTCGGTGGTCCGCGCGGACCGCTCTCCGCCACTGTCGAGCATGTATCGGAAGCGATTGCCGTTCATGTGCCCGATGGGCCCTCGCGCCGAGATGTCTACCATCTACGGCCCACGACAACTGCGGAAGAGCCGCCTGCATATGCTTTCGTCGGGCAAGAGCAGACAACGATCGGATTCCGCGGTGGTGACTTGGCGCAGCATGCGCACTCGTTCGAAAGAGTCGGCTTTCCGCCCAACCTCACGACCTAGGCCACTCCTCACCCATTGCTGTCACTACTTCGGAGCGCCTTCGTCAGCGGAGTAGTTGCGCGAGTTGCTGTTGCGGTTCGTAGATGTGCCTTGGGGCACTCGCAGCCGTGGATCACGTTGAATGTCTACAGCCACCTGTGGCCATCTGCCGAGGATAAGGCCCGCCCAGCCCCTGCAGGCTTTGCCTCGCCGGTTCTGGGTGCCGCGGACCCTCTGCGGACTCTGGATGGAATAGCCCAGGTCAGGAGGTAGTCCTACCGGTAGTTGATGAACTGCAGGTCGACGTCGAGGTCGGCGGCCTTGAGCAGTCGCTGCACTTCCTGCAGATCGTCGCGGCTCTTGGACTGCACGCGCAGCTCGTCGCCCTGGATCTGCGACTTC
>NZ_JANJFJ010000203.1:0-8011 GCF_024626565.1 Microbacterium sp. zg.Y909 | reverse complement strand
CGGCAGTGGCCGCGGGGGGCCGGGTGGTTGAATCCGTCGAGGCGCCCAGCGGATGGATCCTCGCCGACCGGTCGGGAAACAAGGTGTGCCTGGCAGCCTGGCCAGACGGCGCGGAACCCGCCAGCCCCGAGCAAGCCGCTTAAAGTCCACAGCGGCGCAACCAGATAGAGGGCGCGGGACTTCGAAACTAATTTTGCGACCGATTGCCGGTCCTCCAACGGGCACAGTCGGGTGAGCCCGGCTAGAAGTGCCGGCCTTGAGTTGTGAGGATTCACTGAGATTGGCAAGTGACCGTAGGACCCGGACGGTCGTGTGCACCTTCACCGGGCGACCCGCGATCAGCTTCGCCGACGAGACGGGTCAAAGGCTGAGGCGTTCGGCGAGATACGGCGCCGTGCGGCTCGCGGGGTCTTTCGCCACGGCATCCGGTGTTCCCGTCGCGACGATGCGTCCGCCGGCATCTCCACCCGACGGGCCGAGGTCGATGATCCAGTCCGCGGCGGCGACGACATCCATCTCGTGCTCGACGACCACGACCGTGTCTCCCGAGTCGACCAGCGCGTGCAGCTGCGCGAGCAGCCGCCGCACATCGGCGGGATGCAGACCCGTCGTCGGCTCGTCGAGCAGGTAGAGGGTGTGGCCTCGGCGCACACGCTGCAACTCCGTCGCCAGCTTGATGCGTTGTGCCTCGCCGCCCGACAGCTCGGTCGCGGGCTGCCCGAGTCGCAGATAGCCGAGTCCGACGTCGAGGAGGGCCTGCAGGCTGCGGGCAGCCGCCGGCACCGGCGCGAGGAAGTCGGATGCCTGCTCGACCGTCAGCGCGAGCACATCGGCGATCGTCTTGCCGTTGTGGGCGACCTCGAGAGTCTCTGCATTGTACCGGGCGCCGTGACAGGTCGGGCAGCGACCATAGCTGCCGGGCAGGAAGAGGAGCTCCACCGACACGAACCCCTCGCCGAGGCAGGTCTCGCAGCGTCCACCGGCGACGTTGAACGAGAAGCGTCCGGCGGTATACCCGCGCTCCCGAGCGAGGTCGGTCTTCGCGAAGGTCGTCCGGACCGCGTCGAACAGGCCCGTGTATGTCGCCAGGTTCGATCGAGGGGTGCGTCCGATCGGCTTCTGATCCACGCGCACGAGGCGGTCGATGTGCTCGAGCCCCGTGGCACGGCGCACCGTCAGCGTGTCGGCGTGCGCATCCGGGAGCGTCGCCTCGGTGAGACCTGCGTCATCGCCTGCGGGGTCGGTGGTCGTGGCGTCGTCGTCCGGATCATCGATGCCGTCGTCGCGGCCGGAGCGCAGATGCTCGCGCACGACATCACGCAGCACGCGGCTCACGAGCGTCGACTTGCCCGACCCTGAGACACCGGTGACCGCGACGAAGGTGCCGAGCGGGATGGCCGCATCGACGTCGGCGAGGTTGTGCAGCGTGATGCCCTCGACGGTGAGCCAGTTCGCGGGCTCGCGCACGTCGCGGCGGTCTGCCGCCGCGGTGCCCTGATCAGGGAAGAGGAACGGCCGGGTGACGGATGCTTCGACCGCGGCGAGTCCGTCGACCGCTCCGCTGTAGAGCACGTCACCACCGCCCTCGCCCGCTCCGGGGCCGACGTCGACGATCCAGTCGGCGTGGCGGACGACATCCATGTTGTGCTCGACCACGAAAACCGAGTTGCCCGAGCGTTTGAGCTGCTCCAAGACATCGAGCAACGGCTCCGCATCGGCGGGGTGCAGGCCGGCCGACGGCTCGTCGAGCACGTAGATGACACCGAAGAGCCCTGACCGCAGCTGGGTGGCGAGCCGCAGCCGCTGCATCTCGCCGGGGGAGAGCGTGGTCGTCACCCGGCCGAGCCCGAGGTACCCGAGGCCGAGGTCGGTGAGCACGGTGATGCGCGCCAGTAGATCGGTGGTGAGAGCGACGGCAACATCGGTGCGCTCGCCGGAGAGCGTGGTCGGCAGCGCGTGAGCCGCATCCGTGAGCTGCGTGGTCGGGCGCAGCACCTCGGCGAGTTCGGCCATCGGGAGGGCGTTGAGCTCGGCGATCGTGCGCCCGGCGAACGTGACGGCCAGTGCCTCGCGGCGAAGACCTGTGCCGTGGCAGAGCGGGCACGGGCCCGACCGCACGAACTGCAACACTTTCGAGCGCATCATCTGGCTCTTCGAGTCGGCCAGCGTGTGGAAGACGTACTTCTTCGCACTCCAGAACATGCCGTTGTAGGGCTTCGCCACGCGGTCGCGCTGAGGGGTGATCTGCACGACCGGCTGTTCGTCGGTGAAGAGGATCCAGTCGCGGTCGGCCTGATCGAGGTCGTGCCACGGGCGCTCGACGTCGTACCCGAGCGCGATGGTGATGTCTCGCAGGTTCTTCGCCTGCCACGCACCCGGCCAGGCGGCGATGGCGCCATCGCGGATGCTCAGCGAGGGATCGGGTACCAGCGAATCCTCGGTGACGGTGTGCGAGACGCCGATGCCATGGCACTCGGGGCAGGCGCCGGCTGCGGTGTTCGGCGAGAACGCGTCGGAGTCGAGGCGCGTCGTGAACCCTTCGGGGAAGGTGCCGGCGCGGGAGAACAGCATCCGGAGCGAGTTCGACAGTGTGGTGACGGTACCGACGCTCGATCGCGAGCTGGGGGCGCCGCGGCGCTGCTGCAGTGCGACGGCTGGGGGTAGGCCCGAGATCGACTCGACGTGCGGATCATGACCCTGCTGGATGAGGCGCCGTGCATAGGGGGCGACGGATTCGAGGTAGCGGCGCTGGGCCTCGGTGAAGATGGTGCCGAATGCCAGGGATGACTTGCCCGATCCGGAGACGCCAGTGAACGCGACGATCCTGTCGCGCGGCACATCGACGTCGACGTTCCTGAGGTTGTTCTCGTTGGCGCCGCGAACGCGGACAAACGCATCGGTCGGTTCGTTCGGGGTTCCGGGCATCGGTCGAGTGTATCCGTGGGGCTCTGGGGGAGAGGTGAGGGGGCGGTGCGCGCCACCTCGACTCCGAGAAGACCCAGATCATCTCGCTTGAGCTCGCCATCCGAGGCTTCTTCCCCGTCCACCGCGGAGAGTTCTCCGTGTCCCTCGCCATGACGTACGACGACATCGGCATTCATCGAAATGCTCAAGGAGATCGTGATCGAACTGGAGACGGCCTGACTGACGGCCTCGGGGGCCGGATGGCCCTCGAGGCGACCAGGGCTGCAGGTCCAACCGCCCCTAGCAGTGCGGTCCCCCACAGATCGACTGCGGCCGGCCAGGTCCACTTGCTTACAGGAAAACTGAGCACCAGTTACAGGAAATGCAGGAACGGCACACCACCGCGATCCGCACCAGGACAGGTTCTGCCAACAGCCCACCGGTGGGCCGTTGGCAATACTGATTGCAAAACGGTCGAGAAACGAGAAGGGCACTGGCTTCGAGCCGGTGCCCTTCTTGTTTTGCGTTGGTGAGCGTGCTGGATGCCTGTTCACAGAATCCTTTACCTTGCCGGTTGCTATGCGCTAGCTTTCAGGCACGCGTCATGCAGATTGGGCCGCTGGTGCGGGATGTTCATGGGGGAACGACGGTTGGGGGGAGTGTGTCGGCACGTACGCGCGCGGATGGTTGGCGGGAACGGTCGAGGTGCTGCAGCAGCAGACTCCCACCGCCACCTACAACCTCGTCTACGGTCGCACCAACCAGGTCGGCCAACCCGTCATCGAGCAAGCCAAGATCGGTTCGGTCACCGCGTACGTCGACAACGACCCGGTCACCGGGCAGCCGCTGATGCTGCGCACCTCCACCGGCACCGTCAGCCTGTATGTCTACGACGGCACAGGAAACCCCACCGCCATCCTCCGCGACTTCGCCGGGACCGGCTACACCTACCAGTACGACCCGTACGGGCTCCCGACCGTCACCTCCAACAGCGGTGGCACCGGGCTCTCCCAGAACCCGTTCCTATTCCAGGGTGGCATCCAGGACCGCGCCACCGGGTGGGTGCACTTCGGAAACCGCTGGTACAACCCAGCTATCGGGCGCTGGACCCAACAAGACACCCTCGACGCACCCCTCGACCCCACCAACGCCAACCGATACGCGTACGCCGGCTGCGACCCCATCAACAACACCGACCCGACAGGCAGGATTTCTTTCGACTGCGGCTTGAGCATCTTCGGGACAGTCGGATCCATAGTTCTCTTTGAGGTGACCGTTATAGCGGGAGCAGTCGGCACCGTCGCTTCAGGGGGCGTCGTGGCCCCGGGGGCCACTGCATTGGCCATCGCGGAGTTCGTATTAATTGGTGCGAGTCTCGCCGGAACCGTGAGTGCGTGCGGATGAACCAGCGTGCAACATTTTGGACTCTCGCGATCCTGGCGCTGACGCTACATCTGCTCATCATCGTGATAGGGGTCTTGACTCGCGAATGGTGGCTGAGTGTTCTGTCGTTGCTGATCGCTATCTGTTGGATCTTTTGGGCACGGAGTGTGTTGAGAAAGATGCCTCCTTGAGCTCGGATGGTGACCGATACGCAACGATGAGGAGGGCTAGATCTCTGGGTGGTGCGCGCACTCGTCGGCGTGACCCTCGGGACAACCTCAGGTTGGCCGCCTCCCGGAGTTGTGATCCGGCAGGTCAAGCGACCAACGCCCGTGGGTGGGTGCACTTCGGAAACCGCTGGTACAACCCAACCCTCGGGCGCTGGACCCAACAAGACACCCTCGACGCACCCCTCGACCCCACCAACGCCAACCGATACGCGTACGCCGGCTGCGACCCCATCAACAACAGTGATCCGACCGGCAGGTGCACTCTCACCGAAGCTTTGAGTGTGACTGCGGACGCCGGGACCGTCGCGGGCTTGGCCACCGGTGCGGTAGCCCTTTTCGTCGGGGCGTTCGTGCCAGTCTCCGCCCCGGTAGGAGCCGCGGCCACGCTCGTCGGCGGGCTAGTGGGCGCGAACATCGGGGCGTACACCTATATCTTCACCTGTTAGGAAGTGACCGTGGCTCAAGACAAGACGCGCGCATTTGTAGTCTGGGTGCTCTCCCTCTGCGCCGTACTCTGCATCGTTCTGGGGGCAATAGTCCTCATCACGGGCGCGAGCAATTGGTTCCCCTCATACGTGACAGGGCCGATACTCATCACCTTTGGTGTCGTGACTCTGGCGATCTTCCTGCGTTATCGCGCCAGCAGAGACTAGAGATGATGTGCACGAAACCGTGCGCGTGTCTCACCGGTGGGGGTCCGGCGACTCGCCGGTTAGCCACAGGATCGCTCGGAGCCCGACCCGCTCTTCCGGACACCTGAGTTGAGAGAGAGCCGACCGCCGCTTGCATGTTCCAGCGTCACGGGAGCTGGCGGCGTCGCGTCCGGCAACGCGACGGATGGCCCCGCGCTCACCCCTACAGGAAGAACGAGGAGTGGTTACAGGAAACGCGGGAACGGCATCCGGCCGCGATCCGCATCAGGGCAGGTTCTGCCAACAGCCCACCGGTAATGGCAAAGGGTCGGCTCCTCGGAGCCGGCCCTTCGTCGTTGCCGCGAGCGATCATCAGGCGGGCCCCTGCCGCCGGAGGCTCCGCGGCTCGCGCAGCGGGGCGTGGAGTGGCGGCAGGGCGCAGCCCGACCGGTAAGTCCCCGCTGTTCCGCTCGGTTGCCCCCGGATGGCCGGGCGGCGCTCTACGCACCTCCTGGGTATGGACGCCGAGAACAGCTTGTCGCTCGAGCATTGGGGGCTCGAGAAGCTCTTCGACTTCCACGAGCGCGCCGAGTATCTGCGCGTGCCGGTCGTCAGCGCCTTCGGTGCCGCTCGACGCCAGCAGCTGCCAGCATCGCGCCGGAGACGAAGGACGCGATGGCGATGCCGGGCGCGAGGGCGGTGCCAAGGAGCATCAGACCCACGCCGACCCACAGCACCAGTGGCGACCAGCGGCGCGACGTCAAGGCTCCCACAGCTCCTACGAGCAGTGCGAGGGCGCACGTCGCGAGACCGAGGAGCACTGTCGAGATCCACAGGCTTACACCCGTCTCGTCGTCGGGTCGCGGACCGGTGTAAGCAGTTGCGGCATAGAACGTCCAGAAGCCCACCCACGCCAGTGAGACTGCCGCGAAGACGAGATACACGACCGAGCGACCGGTCGACGGCCGGGCGACGGCGACGAGAAGCCCGGCGAGCAGAAGCAAACCCGACATCCCGCCAAGCACGACGACCACCCCGAGGTATCCGATGCCGTCCGCGCACGCCCAGGTGCCGTCCGGACCCCATTCACCGCCGATGTTCCACGAGCAGTTGAAGTGAAGCGTTCCGCGCACAAGGCCAACTGAGCCCCCCGCGAAGAGGAAGGCAAGGAGTCCTCCGAGCACGACCACGACCGCTACTGCCGCCGTCTGCCCGCGTTCGGGGCGCGCCGATGTCGTGCTCGGCCCAGCGGCATCCATTGACGGGGTGGTCACCGTCCAGACGTTATCGGTCCAGCCCCGCTCGGAGAAAGGCCATGTCCCATGCGGGCTGAGGCACGCGTTCCGAAGGCTACTGCGGACGAGCACGGCGATCGTTTTGCCGTTGCGCCACGCTTGACCCTGTGGCGACCACACGGTCTTGACTCGCCGTGTCGACGTCGTCCCGGCCGCTCCGGCGGTCGAATGCCCACAGGAGACCTTCACCATGACAACTCGAAGACAGCGAGTCGCGATCGTCACCGGCGCGGGGAGCGCTCGCGGAATCGGGTTCGCGTCAGCGCGTCTTCTCGGGCTCGCCGGAAACCACGTGGTGATCACATCGACGACGGCTCGCATCTTCGAGCGGGTCGCAGAATTGCGCGACGCGGGCATCCGAGCGGAAGGGGTGGTCGCCGACCTCACCGATCAGGGCGGCGCGGACGCGGTCGTCGCGTGTGCGCGGGATCTCTTCGGCGGAGTGGACATCCTCGTCAACAACGCCGGGATGACGGCCGTGTCCGACTCGTACGCTCCGGGCGGGAACGGCAGAACGGTCCTCGGCCACTGGCACGCCTCGCTCGATCGGAACCTCACCACGATGTTCCTGATGACCAGCGCGGTGACGGGCCCCATGCAGGCCGCCGGCTACGGGCGCGTCGTCAACGTGTCCTCTGTGTCGGGGCCCGTCGCGGCATACCAGGGCGATGTCGCGTACCACGCGGCGAAGGCCGGGATCGTCGGACTGACGCGCGCGGCGGCGATCGAAATGGCCGCGGCCGGCATCACGGTGAACGCCGTCGCTCCGGGGTGGATCGACACGGCATCCGCCTCCGATCAGGAACGGCGGATGGGGGCGGCCACACCGGTCGGCCGATCCGGCACCGCAGACGAGGTGGCATACGTGATCGCATCTCTCGCCGGCGAAGGCGCGTCGTACATCACCGGGCAGCTCATCACGATCGACGGCGCCAACTCCATCGCCGAGGAGCGCGGTCGATGAGCCCCGCAGCCGAAGCCCTCTCTCGTACGGGCGCGGGGAACCCCGCCGTCCGGCAGATGCGAGCTGTCGATCGACTACGTGCGCAAGAAGCGATCCGCGACGCACGGCTTCTGCCGTTGAGGTATGCGCGGATGGCATCCTCCCCCTGGGCATACCTGCGCGGCGCCGCAGCCGTGATGGCCGCCGACCTCGCCGCTGCGCCGCATTCGGGACTCACGGTGCAGATGTGCGGCGATGCGCACATCCTCAATTTCGGTCTGTGGGCCTCGCCGGAGCGGAGTCTGCTGTTCGACGCGCGCGATTTCGACGAAACTCTCCCGGGGCCCTTCGAATGGGATCTGAAGCGCCTCGTCGCCAGCGTGCACGTGCTCGCCGACTCGGAGCGACTCGGCGGCACCTGCGGTGAGGATGCCGCAGCCGCAGTCCTGACGGGATACCGCAAGGCGATGCGACGGTACGCCCGCATGGGAGAGCTCGACGTCTGGTATGACCAGGTCACGGCCGATGTGCCGCTGAAGGGACTGACCTCGGACTTCGCCCATGCCGCAGCGCGCGCTATCGAGAAGCAGTCGCGCAAGCAGACCCACCACGGCTCGGCGAAGA
>NZ_JANJFJ010000202.1:0-1686 GCF_024626565.1 Microbacterium sp. zg.Y909 | reverse complement strand
CGGCGCCTGGTCGTGGTGGGATTCCTCGGCGAGATCATCCAGAAGACCGGCATCCCCTCGCTCGAAGAGGAGCTCACCGCGGCGATCCTCGCCGAGCTCGACGCAGGGGCGCAGGAGTGACCGCCACCCGCGTCTGCGCGCTGAGCGAGTTGGAGCAGGACTCCGCCCGCCGGGTCGAGGTCGACGGCGTGCCGATCGCCCTCGTGCTGGACTCCAACGGCGAGGTGCATGCCATCGGCGACACCTGCACGCACGGCGACATCTCGCTCTCCGAGGGATTCGTCGAGGGGGAGACCCTGGAGTGCTGGGCCCACGGCTCGGCTTTCTCGCTGCTCACCGGCCGTCCCCTGAACCTCCCCGCTTACGAGCCCGTCCCCGTCTACGTCGTCCAGATCGACGGCGACGACGTGCTCATCGACCCGAACCTGAAGAAGGAAGTCTGACATGTCTGTCCTCGAGATCCGCGACCTGCACGTGACGGTCGAGACCGATGAGGGAACGACCCCCATCCTCAACGGCGTGACGCTGACCATCCGCACGGGTGAGACGCACGCCATCATGGGCCCCAACGGCTCGGGCAAGTCCACGCTCGCGTACACGATCGCCGGCCACCCGAAGTACACCGTCACGGGCGGCTCCATCACCCTGGACGGCGAGGACGTGCTGGAGATGTCCGTGGACGAGCGCGCACGCGCCGGCCTGTTCCTCGCGATGCAGTACCCGGTCGAGATCCCCGGCGTCACCGTGACGAACTTCCTGCGCACGGCCAAGACCGCCATCGATGGCGAGGCGCCGGCCCTGCGCACCTGGACCAAGGACGTCAAGGAGTCGATGAAGAACCTGCGCATGGACCCCAAGTTCGCGCAGCGCAACGTCAACGAGGGCTTCTCCGGCGGCGAGAAGAAGCGCCACGAGATCCTGCAGCTCGAGCTGCTGAAGCCGAAGCTCGCGGTGCTCGATGAGACCGACTCCGGTCTTGACGTCGACGCGCTGAAGATCGTCTCCGAGGGCGTCAACCGCGCCAAGGAGAACACCGGCCTCGGCGTGCTGCTCATCACCCACTACACGCGCATCCTCCGCTACATCCGCCCCGACTTCGTGCACGTCATGGTCGCGGGACGCATCGCGGAGGAGGGCGGCCCCGAGCTCGCCGACCGTCTCGAGAGCGAAGGCTACGACCGCTACCTCGAGCCCGTCGCCGACGCGGGCGCGTAGGATCGCGTCATGACCGCGACGCTCACCACAGAGAAGTACGAAGAGGTCATCGAGGCGCTCAAAGACGTCATGGACCCGGAGCTCGGGATCAACGTCGTCGACCTCGGCCTCATCTACGACCTCGCGTGGGATGACGAGAACGACGCTCTCGTGATCCACATGACGCTCACCTCGGCGGGCTGCCCGCTCACCGACGTGCTGGAAGAGCAGACCGCACAGTCGCTCGACCAGGTCGTCGATCGCTTCCGCATCAACTGGGTGTGGATGCCGCCGTGGGGCCCCGAGCGCATCACCGACGATGGGCGCGACATGATGCGCGCCCTCGGCTTCGCCATTTGACGCGACACGGGCCGACACCGGACAACGGTGTCGGCCCGTGTTCATGTCAAGGTGGTCTAGCGCGCCGGTTGCGCGCCTGACTCCGGGACGATTGGCCATCGCGTGAACGACACTCCTCTGCAGGCATCGCCG
>NZ_JANJFJ010000201.1:0-6363 GCF_024626565.1 Microbacterium sp. zg.Y909 | reverse complement strand
TGCAGGCGCCGCCGCTCGAGCAGCTGCGCCTGCGCAGCAGCACCAAGTGGCGCACGTACCCCGACGACGTGCTGCCGCTGTTCGTCGCCGAGCTGGACTTTCCGCTCGCCGACCCCATCACCGAGGTGCTGGCGCAGGCCGTCGCGCGCGGCGACACCGGCTACACGCCGCCCGACCCCGGCATCCGTGGCGCGTTCGCCGCCTATGCTCGGCGTCTCTGGGACTGGGACGTGGCACCGGAGCGGGTACGTTCCACCGCCGACGTCATGATGGGGGTCGTCGAGCTGCTGCGCCGCGGCATCGCCCCCGGCGACGGCGTCGTCATCACCCCGCCGGTGTACCCGCCTTTCACCGACTGCATCGACGAGGCCGGCGGCGTCGTCGTGCCCGTGCCGCTCGCCGAGACCGGCACGGTGTGGCGCCTGGACCTCGAGGCCATCGATGCGGCGTTCGCCGCGGGTGCGCGGGCGATGCTGCTGTGCAACCCCCACAATCCGACCGGGACGGTGCATCCCCGTAGCGACCTGGCCGCGCTGGCCGAGATCGCCGATCGGCACGGAGCCATCGTCATCAGCGACGAGATCCACGCCCCGCTGACCCAGCGCGACGTGGTCTTCACCCCGTACCTTGCGGCATCCGACCTCGCCGCCGAGAGCGGCTTCACGGTGACGAGCGCCAGCAAGACCTACAACCTCGCAGGCCTCAAGTGTGCCGTCATGGTGGCCGCGTCCGACCGCACCGCTGCGGTCCTCACGGCGTTGCCCGCCGAAGTCGAGTGGCGCACCGGCCTGTTCGGAGCGCTGGCGAATGTCGCCGCGTTCTCGCCCGAGAGCGACCCGTGGCGGGAGAGTCTGCTGGCGGCGCTCGATGCCAACCGGCGACTGTTGGCCGAGCTGCTCGACGAGCACGTGCCGGGCGCCCGCTACCGCATCCCCGACGCCGGGTTCCTCGCGTGGGTCGATCTCACCGCACTGGGGTGGGGCGACAACCCGGCTGCGAAGATCCTGCGCGAGGCGAAGGTCGCGCTGCACTACGGGCCGGCGTTCGGGGAACAGGGTGCCGGTCACGTGCGCATCAACTTCGGGTGCTCGCCGGAGGTGCTGCGCGAAGCCGTCGAGCGCATCGGTGCGCTCGTGCGCGCGTGAGCACCGCCACCGCGGAGCGCATCTGGTCGCCGCGGTACGTGTGGGTGACCCTCGGCGCGGTCGCCATGATCTTCCTCGCGGCGATCCAGTCGCTGGCGGTGACGACGGTCATGCCCCTCGTCAGCGCCGACCTCGGCGGCGAGGCGCTGTACGCCGTCGCCTTCTCGGGCACGCTCGCCACGAGCGTGATCGGCATGGTGGCCGTCGGCGCGTGGTGCGACCGGTCGACGCCCATCGCACCGCTCGCCACCGCGGTGCTGCTGTTCGTGCTCGGCCTGCTGGTGGCCGGCTTCGCGCCCAGCATGGAGGTGCTCGTCGCCGGCCGGCTGCTGCAGGGCCTGGGCACCGGCGGGCAGACCGTGGCTCTGTACGTCGTGGTCGCGCGGGTGTTTCCCGCGGGAATGCACGGCCGGGTCTTCGCGGCGTTCTCGGCCGCCTGGGTGGTGCCCTCGCTCATCGGGCCGTCGCTGGCCGGCGCCGTGGCGCAGTTCCTGCACTGGCGCTGGGTGTTCCTCGGCGTGGCCGCGTTGACAGCTGCCGCCTTCGCGCTGGTGTGGCTGCGACTGCGCGGCAGGGATCTCGCCACGTCGCACCCCGACCGCTCCGCGGTGGCCACGCGCCTGCTGTGGGCATTGCTGGTGGCGGCAGGCGCCCTCGCGCTCAGCCTCGCCGGTGAGACGGGACCGTGGATGCCGGTCGTGATCGCGGCATCCCTGCTGGTCGTGGTGGCGTCGCTGCGGCCGCTGCTTCCGCGTCGGACCCTTCTCGCCGGTCGCGGCTTGCCGGGCGTCGTGCTCATGCGGGCCCTCATCGCCGGCTCGCTCTTCGGCGCCGAGATCTACCTGCCGAAGCTTCTCATCGACGAGTATGGATTCTCCCCGGTCTGGGCGGGCCTGGGCCTCACCGCCGCCGCGCTCCTGTGGGCCGCGGGCGCGGCGGCACAGGGGCGCTGGGGAGACGCGCTCGGGAACAGCCGCATCACGCTGCTCGGCACCGCCCTGCTGTTCGCGGCCACCACCACGGCGACGGCGACGGCGCTCTGGCACCTCGATCCGGTGGTGCTGGTCGTCGGCTGGTCGCTGGGAGGGGCGGGGATGGGACTCATGTACCCGCGCATCACCGTGCTGACGCTCGCATACTCGACGCCGCAGAACCAGGGGTTCAACTCCTCGGCCCTGTCGATCTCGGATTCCATCGGCTCGGCGGTCGTCATCGCCACGATGGGGATCGTGTTCACCGCGCTCAGCGGCACCGGAGCAGGCTTCTCGGCGGTGTTCGCGATCGCCGCGGCGCTGGCGCTTCTCGCCCTCGTGCCCGGTCTGCGCCTCGGTCACGCGCACGAAACGCCGCGGCGCTAGCAGCCGCGGGATCTCAGTTCTCGGCGCGTCCCAGCCGCCAGTAGCCCATGAACGCCACCGCCCGGCGGTCCACGCCGTGCTCGGCGACCAGGCGCCGGCGCAGCGTCTTGATCGCGCCGGACTCGCCGGCCAGCCACGCGTACAGCGGGGCGCTCTTGAGCGCGGCGCCGCCCTTGGCGGTGCGGGGCACCTCCCACAGGATGCCGTGGTCGATGTCGACCTCCTCGACCTCGCCGCCCCGCCCGGCGGGGACCAGGTGCGTGGCGGCGTCGGTGGCCTCTGCCAGCAGGTGCGCGCTGCGCGGCGCGTCGTCGCGGCCGGCCACGCGGTATTCGAACCCGGGGTGGCGGGGGAGGTAGGCGGCATCCGCCGCACAGGGCAGCTCCACGACGACGACACCGCGCGCGTCGGGGGGAAGATGCTCCAGGATGGTCGCGATCGCCGGAGCGGCGGTCTCGTCCCCTGCGAGCAGCAGGTGGTCGGCGCGGGCGGGCGGCACGAAGTCGATGCCGTAGCTCACGCCCCGGTAGGCGGTGGTGGGGGCGAAGATGAGCACCTCGTCGCCGACGGTGGCGCGGGCGATCCACTCCGATGCGGGGCCGATCACGTCGTGGGCGACCATGTCGACATCCACCTCGGCCGCCTCGTTGCGCACCGCGCGGGTGGTGTAGGTGCGAAACGGCGGGCGGGCGTCGTCCGGCAGCTCGCGCCATCGCAGGTACCACTGGTCGTCGGTGGGCATGGCGTCGAGGCCGGCCTCGGCGGCGGGGAACACGATCTTGATGCGCTGGTCGTACCCGGGGTCGCCGAAGTCGGCGAGGTCGTCGCCGCCGAACGTGAAGCGGCGGAAGCTCGGCGTCAGATCGGTGATCGCCGTGACGTGGGCGCGGAAGAAGCGGGAGGTCTCAGAGGGTGCCATCGGGTTCTCCGGGCGAGGTCGGGCAGACGCGCGACCCCGGCGGGGATTGCACGTGGTGGCGGCCGCGGGGCAGCACGAGGGGCGAACCGGACACGGGGTCGGGGACGACGAGGGCCTCGAGGGCGAAGACGTCGCGGATGAGGTCGGCGGTGATGACGTCGGCGGGTGCGCCGCTGGCGACGACCTGGCCGCTGCGCACGGCGAAGACATGGTCGGCGTAGCGCGCGGCGAGGTTGATGTCGTGCAGCACCATCACGATGGTCGTGCCGTTGTTGCGGTTGAGGTCGGTGAGCAGGTCGAGCACCTCGATCTGGTGCGACACGTCGAGGAACGTCGTCGGCTCGTCCAGCAGCAGCACATCGGTCTCCTGGGCCAGGGCCATCGCGATCCACACCCGCTGACGCTGTCCACCGGAGAGCTCGTCGACCGGGCGATCGGCCAGTTCCGTCGTGCCGGTGTCGTGCAGGGCCTGCGCCACGACGGCGTAGTCCCGCTCGCTCCACCGCGAGAGCAGCTTCTGGTGCGGGTGGCGGCCGCGACCGACGAGGTCCGCCACCGCGATCCCCTCGGGCGCGACGGGACTCTGCGGCAGCAGGCCCAGGGTGCGGGCGACCTCCTTGGTCGGCCGGCTGCGCAGCGACCGGCCGTCGAGCAGCACCTGCCCCGCCTGCGGGGCGACGAGGCGGGCGAGCGCGCGCAGGAGGGTCGACTTGCCGCAGCCGTTGGCGCCGACGATCGCCGTGATGCGTCCGGGCGGAACCTCGAGGTCGAGGCCTTCGATGACGGTGCGGTCGCCGTACCCGAGTGTCAGCGATTCGGTGGTGAGGGTGTGGGCGGTGCTCACAGCGCGCCTCCCGAGCGGTTGGTCCTGATGAGGAGGTAGATGAGGTACGGGGCACCGAGGACGCCGGTGACGACGCCCACGGGGTAGCGGTTGTCGAAGGCGAACTGGCCGATGAGGTCGGCGACGAGCACCAGCAGCGCACCGATGAGCGCCGCCGGCACCAGCAACGATCCGCCCGATCCGACGAGCCGAGCCGCGATCGGGCCGGCCATGAACGCCACGAACGCGATGGGCCCCGCGGCGGCGGTGGCGAAGGCGAGCAGCACGACGGCGCCGACGATGAGCATCACCCGGGTGCGGCCGACGTGCACCCCCAGGGCGGCGGCGGTGTCGTCACCGAGGCGCAGGACGCCGAGGTTGCGGCCCTGGGCGAGCATGATGGGCCCGACCACGGCGGACGCCACGACCAGCGGCAGGACGGTGGACCACGTCGCGCCGTTGAGGCTTCCGGTCAGCCACTGCATGGCGGTCTGCAGGTCCCAGGCCGCGGCCCGCGACAGCACGTACGTCACCACGCTGTCGAGCATCGCCGCGACGCCGATGCCGATGAGGATCAGCCGGGTGCCGGCGAAGCCCCCTCGGTTGGAGAGCAGATAGATGGCGGCGGCGGTCAGCAGAGCGCCGCCGAGCGCGAGGAGTGAGACGGCCGTCCCGTTCAGCGACAGCACGATGATGCCGACCACGGCGGCCGCGCTGGCTCCGGAGGTGATGCCGATGATGTCCGGCGAGGCCAGCGGATTGCGCAGCATCGTCTGGAAGGTGACGCCCGCGAGCCCGAAGGCGAACCCCGCGACCAGACCGAGCGTCGCCCGGGGGAGGCGCAGCTCGCCGACGGTGAACGACGCACCCGGCACCGTCTCGCCGGCGATCACGCGCAGCACGTCGACGGGGGAGTAGAACGTCTTGCCGATCATCAGGCTGAGGGCGTACACGACCACGACGGTGAGGGCCAGCACCGCGGTCAGCAGCGCCCGCCGTCGCCGGCGCGCCCGGCGGCCGGCAGCCACCGCGGAGGCCGGCGTGGTCGCTGATCCCGTGATGGTCGCGGTGGTCACAGTTCCCTCACCCGCTGGCGTCGCACGATCCAGATGAAGACGGGGGCGCCGATGACGGCGGTGAGGATGCCGACTTCCAGCTCGGCGGGTCGGGCGATGACACGCCCCACCACGTCGGCGGCCACCAGCAGCGACGCGCCCGCGAGTGCGGAGACGGGCAGCAGCCAGCGGTGGTCGGTGCCGACCAGCAGCCGGCAGAGGTGGGGGATCACGAGCCCCACGAAAGCGATGGGACCGGCGATGGCCGTCGCCGCGCCGCAGAGCACGATCGCGCCCGCGGCGGCGATCAGCCGCGTGCGGGCGACGTTCTCACCGAGACCGGCGGCCAGCTCGTCGCCGAGCGCGAGGGAGTTCATGCCGCGGGCACTGATCAGGCAGACGGCCGCCCCCAGGGCCAGCACGGGCGACAGCGCGATGATGCGATCCCAGGTGGCACCGCCCACGCCGCCGATCTGCCAGAAGCGGAACGTCTCCATCACGTCCAGTCGCGGCAGCAGCACGGCGCTCACGAGCGAGGTGAAGGCGGCGGAGGTCGCCGCCCCGGCGAGGGTGAGCTTCAGGGGCGTGGCACCGCCGCGGCCGAGCGAGCCGACGGCGTAGACGAACACCGCCGCTCCCGCGGCCCCGGCTATCGCGACGGCCATGACGCTGTACGGCGCCGACAGGCCGAAGAACGCGATGCCGACCACCACCGCCAGGCTCGCGCCGCCGGAGACCCCCAGGATCCCGGGGTCGGCCAGAGGATTGCGCGTGACCGCCTGCATCGTCGCACCGCTCATCGCCAGCGCCGCGCCGACGACGAGCGCGAGCACCGTGCGGGGGATGCGGGCGACGACGGCCGCCTGCGCGATCCCGTCGGTCTGGCCCGTCAGCCCCTGGAAGACCTCGAGGGGCGAGACATCACGCACACCGAAGGCGACCGAGGCCGCCGACAACAGGATCAGCACCGCCACGCCTGCGCCCACCCACGCCAGACGCACCACCGCCGGACGCCGCACGACGGCGGCATCCGGCAGAGGTGTCTGCGCGCGGACGGCGTTCA